>JAFABT010000282.1 GCA_023425905.1 Actinomycetes bacterium
GCGTAGCCCGCCTCGTGGAGCAGGCGTCCGGTGTCGACCCCCAGCCGGTACCACGGGTGGTCCTCCGGGGTCCGCGCAGAACCCCAGACGGTGACGGCATGGCGGATATCGGCGAGCGCGCCGAAGCCCTCGACGAACTCCGACTGGATCCGCATGACCCGCCACGGGTCCGCGTGCAGCCAGTCGACGTCGCTGTCAGCGCGCAGCAGCCGCTGGTCGGACGTGGTCGCGGGGATCTGGCTGCGGCGCAGCAGCACCGGGCCCTTGCGGTAGCCGTTTCCGGGCGTGGGAACTCCGTCGTCGCTCATGGGGACGAGCCTAGGCGGTGAGCCAGTCCCGCAGCGCCCGGTAGCACTGGTGCAGCTGCGCGGTGGGGACTTGCTCGTCGTCCTTGTGGGCGACGAGCGGGTCGCCGGGACCGAAGTTCACGGCCGGGACGCCGAGCTCTGCGAAGCGCGCGACGTCTGTCCAGCCGTACTTGGGCGCGACCTCGCCGCCCGTGACCGCGAGCGCCGCGGCGACGAACTGCGCGGCCGCCGGGTGGTGGAGACCGGGCCGGGCGCCCGGGGCCCCGTCGGTCACCGTGACCTCGAAGCCCGCGAACAGCTCGCGGACGTGCTCCTCGGCCTCCGCGAGCGAACGGGAGGGAGCGAAGCGGAAGTTCACCGTGACGACGCACTCGTCCGGGATGACGTTCGTCGCGACCCCACCCCGGATCCCGACAGCGTTGAGGCTCTCGCGATAGACGAGCCCGTCGACCTCGAGCTCCGCAGGGACGTACGCGTCGAGCCGGGCGAGGACGTCGGCTGCGCCGTGGATCGCGTTGACGCCCATCCACGACCGCGCCGAGTGGGCGGCGACGCCCGTCGTGCGCACCTCGACGCGCAGCGTGCCGTTGCAGCCGCCCTCGACGCCGCCCGCGCTCGGTTCGCCGAGGACGGCGAAGTCGGCCGCGAGCCAGTCCGGGTGGTTGCGTGCGACCCGGCCGAGCCCGCTGAGCGCGGCCGCGACCTCCTCGTGGTCGTAGAACACCCACGTGACGTCGCGCGTCGGCGCCGCGAGCTCCGCAGCGAGCGCGAGCGCAACCGTGACACCGCCCTTCATGTCGCACGTGCCCCGCCCCATGACGACGGCGCGGCTCGCGGGGTCCGTCGCTGGGATCCCGTCGGGGTCGGGCACGAGCGTCGTCGGGAGGTTGCCCGCGACCGGCACGGTGTCGAGGTGGCCGGCGATGATGACGCGCTCGGCGCGCCCGAGGTGCGTGCGCGCGACGACGGTGTCCCCGTCGCGGAGCACCTCGAGGTGCTCGTGCTCCCGGAGGGCGGCCTCGACGGCGTCGGCCAGCTCAGCCTCCGCGCCGGAGACGGAGGGGACGTCGCACACCTGCCGTAGCAGGGTGACGAGGTCGGCGGACAGGTCGATCCGTGCTGTGGTCACGCGCAGACCTTACCCAGCCCGGCCACTACCCTGGGCGCCATGACGCAGCGCACCGCCTGGGGCTTCGGCCTGGCCACGACGGCCGCCGACGGCACCGTCCTTGACACCTGGTACCCCTCCCCCACGCTCGGCGACCCGCCGATCGACGCCGACGACGCGGGCGACGTCACCGCTCCCGCATGGCTGAGCGAGCTCGAGGGGCACGACGCTGCGCGCGACGTGACGACGGCCGTCGTCCACACCGTCATCGACCTCGACTCCCCGCCTGTCGACACCGCCGATGCGTACCTGCGCCTCCACCTGCTCTCCCACCGGCTCGTCGCACCGCACGGCCTCAACCTCGACGGCGTGTTCGGCGTCCTCGCCAATGTCGTGTGGACAGATCGAGGCCCGTGCGCGGTCGCGGGCTTCGAGCAGACGCGTGCCCGGCTGCGCGCGACCCACGGCGTGCCGGTGACCGTCCTGTCGGTCGACAAGTTCCCCCGCATGGTCGACTACGTCCTTCCCCCCGGGGTGCGGGTCGCCGACGCCGACCGGGTGCGCCTCGGCGCGCACCTCGCCGAGGGCACGACGGTCATGCACGAGGGCTTCGTCAACTTCAACGCGGGCACGCTCGGCGTCTCTATGGTCGAGGGCCGCATCTCTGCGGGTGTCGTCGTCGGCAACGGCTCGGACATCGGGGGCGGCGCCTCGATCATGGGGACGTTGTCCGGAGGCGGGCGTGAGGTCGTCTCCATCGGGCAGCGCTCGCTGCTCGGGGCGAACTCCGGGCTCGGCATCCCGCTCGGCGACGACTGCGTCGTCGAGGCCGGCCTCTACGTGACCGCAGGCACGAAGGTCACCGTCGTCGGATCGGCCGCCGAGGGCGAGCGGGACGTCGTCGTCAAGGCACGCGAGCTGGCGGGGCGCCCCAACCTGCTGTTCCGGCGCAACTCGCTCACGGGCGGCGTCGAGGTCGTCGCCCGTGCGGGGACGGGCGTCGAGCTCAACGCGGCGCTGCACGCCAACTGACGTGGGCGCGCGGCGGCGCACGGGCGGCTCGCGCCGGCGCCAGCGCTCGGGTGGCGTCCTCGGTCCGCTCGTCCTGCTCGCGGGAGTGGGCGCGGTCGCGGTGGGAGGCGTCGTCCTCGTGCTCGGGCAGGCGGGCGACTCCACCGACCTCGAGCCAGTGCGGTGCGCGGCGGAGCTCGACGGCACCCGCTGGTACCTCTCGCCCGAGCAGGCCGACAACGCCGCGCTGCTCGCCGGGGTGGCGCTCGACCGCGGACTCCCGGCGCGCGCGGTGACCATCGCGCTCGCGACGGCGCTCCAGGAGTCTCGCCTCGAGAACATCGACTACGGCGACCGCGACTCGGTCGGGCTGTTCCAGCAGCGCCCCTCGCAGGGGTGGGGGTCGGTCGACGAGATCATGGACCCCGTCTACTCCACGGGGAAGTTCTACGACGGGCTCGTCAAGGTCCCCGGCTACGAGTCGCTCCCCGTCACGGAGGCCGCTCAGGCGGTGCAACGCTCCGGGTTCCCTGCCGCCTACGCGCAGCACGAAGGTCGCTCGCGGGCGTGGGCGTCCGCGCTCACCGGCCACAGCCCGGCAGCGATCACCTGCTCGCTCGACCCGGCGGACGGTGCGGGATCCCCCAAGGCCGTCGAGGCCCGGGCCCTCCGTGACCGCGGGCCCGACGGGGCCGTGACGGCCTCTGACGACGGTGCGTCCGTGCTCCTGGACGCCACGGGTCTCCGGGGCACGGAC
>JAFABT010000320.1 GCA_023425905.1 Actinomycetes bacterium
CGTTCTACTCTGCGACGGACAGCACAGCGATGTCCCTCGAGACCCGCTCGACGTGCCGTGCCGCGTCGATCGACGCGGTGGACGCCGCGCTCGTCGCGCTCGCCCCGACCGGCCGCTGGTCGCTCGACCAGCCGGACGGCCTCGACGTCGTGGGGACGCCCCGCTGGTCGCAGGACGCGTCGTTCCCGTGCGACACGGGTGGGGCGCTCGTCCTCGACGGGGGCGCGGCGTCGAGGACGCTCACCGCTTCGGGCACGACAGCAGCGCTCGCCCTCGTCGGGCATCCCTCAGGCGACGACGCGGGTGACGTCCTCACGCTCGCGGCACCGGACGTCGTCGTCGCGGTGCGCCTCACCGGATCGCAGGCGGTGCTGCGCACGTGGACGCCCGGACGCGCAGCGATCCCCGAGGTGCCCGAGACCCCCGAGACCCCCGCCGTCCCCGAGGTTCCGGCCGTGCCGCCGTCCGCCGCCGTGACCCTCGCCACGGGCGACCTCGACCCCGCGCGCGCGACGCACGTCGTCGGGCTCGTCGTCCGCGCCGACGGGTCGACGGCGCTCGTCATCGACGAGGCCGAGATCGCGGGAGCCGCAGTCACCCCGCTGCCCGCGGATGCCGACGCCGTCCGACTCGTCCTCGGATCTGCCGGGCTGCTCGACGGCAGCGGGGTCCTCTGGGACTCCGAGCCGGGGACGTCTGCGTCCTACGGCGGGGCCGTCGACGAGGTCGTCCTCCTCGACCGAGAGATGACCGAGGAAGAGCGGCTCACGCTGCTCGCGACAACGACGCTCTGGTAGGCCTGCAGCGGACCGGCACCGTCACCTGAGCCTCTAGGCTTGCTCCCGGGGCGGTCACGACCGCCGCCGGGCCTCTAGCTCAACTGGCAGAGCAGCGGACTTTTAATCCGCGGGTTGTGGGTTCGAGCCCCACGGGGCCTACGCGAGGGACTGCGCAGCCGGGGGCGGCGGCACGTGCGGCGAGCCGGTGCGATACGACGCTCCCGGTGGGGTGGCTCGCGGAAGACTACGCGACGCCGACCCCGGCGGCGATGAGCCGCACGAGTGCGTCGGCCGTCGCGTCGGGAGCGGAGAGGCACTGCCAGGCCGGGACGCGATGCACCGTCCACCCGAGGCCGTGCAGGATGTGGTCGCGCGCGAGGTCTTGCCGGCGCTGGCGGCCGCGCACGTCGGTGTGGTGGACGCCGTCGACCTCGATGTTGAGGAGGCCCCACGGCGGCGTGAACGCGAAGTCGAGTTCATACCCATCGACGCGGAGCTTGAGCGTGGGGACGTGGCCGCGGCGAGACAGCGCCTCGAACAGGCGCTTCTCCGCCTCGGAGTGCAGGGACGCGACGTCCGTGAGCGTGTCGCGAGCGACGGCCGCCGGTGCGCCACCCGCGGCGAGGGAGACGAGCGTACGAAGCGTCGGGACGGGGACGTCGGCGATCGTCGCGACGTCCGCGAACACGACGAGGCCACGGCGCGCACGCGACACCGCGACGTTGACGAGGTTGCGCTGCTCCTCCACCCAACAGACCGTCCCATCACGGACCCCTGAGGACAGCACCGTGGAGAAGAGCATGACGTCGCGCTCGTCCCCCTGGAACCGGTGCGCTGTCCCAACCGTGAGCTCCTTCGCCGCACACACGTCCGGCCCGAGGGCTGCTGTCAGCCGCGTCCGAAGCAACTCGGCCTGGGCCGCGAAGGGCGTGACGACGCCGAGCGTGCCCGGCTCGTCGAGGTGGACCCGCGCCCAGTGCACGATCGCCTCCACCTCCGCTTCGTTGCACGCCCCACCCATTCGCCCGCGCACCGTCGCGCCCGGGACGTCGACGAGGCCAAAGCCGCGGATTGCACCAACGTGCTTCGTGACGTCCGTGAGCACCCGCAGCGCGCCGCCGTAGAACTCGCCGTTGAAGAAGCGGGCGATGTCCGGGTGGCACCTGTAGTGCTCGTCGAGCAACTCCGGGCCGTGGGGCAGCCGGGCAGCGAAGGCGGTGAAGGCCGAGTCGTGGCCGAAGGACAGGGCGGCGCGGCGCATGTCGGGCTGCGTCGTCCCCGCCGCCGCGGCCACGCTGTCAAGGGCATGCCCCGCGAGCGTGACGACCGGCGTGAGTTGGTTGGGGTCGCCAACGACGAGGACGCGCCGCGCCCGATAGACAAGAGGCAATGCCTCCGCGACCGAGCACTGGCTCGCCTCGTCGAGGACGAGCAGATCGAACACTGCCGGGGCGAGCGGGAAGTTGTGCCGCGCTGACAGTGCCGTGCACGCCCACCCCGGGGCGCACGGCAGCACCCTGGCGACGGCTGCGGTCCGCGCCGCGCGCGCTGCGCCCCTCATCCGAGCAAGTTGGCGCAGCCCCGCTGCCCCTGCATGGAGCCGCTGCTGCACAGTGTCTGTGAGCGCGGCCGAACCGGCTCGTGCCCACTGCTCAGCCGCGCGCTCCAGTTCGGCACGGTCTCGGCCCGGATCGGCCGGACCGAGCCGTTCGAGCTCGGCCCCGAGCGCCGCGAGGCGTTCCTCGGCATCGGCCCACGCGGCGAGGTCGTCGACCGAGCACCCTGGTTGAGTGTCGCCGACCTCCGCGAACAGTCGCTTTTCGAGCCGCCGCCGGCGCCAACGTGAGCGGAGCGCCCGCTGCGCACGCGCGCCCAGTTCGCGGCATCTCCCGTGGACCGCCGGCATTCCCGGCTTCCCCCACACGATGGACCGCAGTGTCTCGACGTCGAGCACGAGCTGGGCAACGTCCGCCTCGAGGCGAGTTCGAGCCGCGAGCCGGTCCAGGACCTGCTGCCGGCCGGCCGCAGCTGCCTCGAGTTGACGACGGATCACCGAGCCCGACGGGCCCGGCGTCGCACCGCGTGCCGCCAGGCGTTCGAGAAACGCCGGTAGTTCCTCGCGCCGCTCGCGATTGCCTGCCCGAAGGAGCAGGGCCTCGTCGATCTCGCCGCACCGTCGCGCTGCGACGTCGACGGCGCCGTTGTTCGTCGATGCAACGAGCACGGACCTGCCCGCTAGCCACTGGTTAACGACGACGGCTGCGACGAGCTGGGACTTGCCCGTGCCCGGCGGGCCCGTGACGACGGTGAGCGGCTCCGAGAGCGCGGACACGAGGGCTTGCTCCTGCGCGTCGTTGAGGGCGAGACCGGAGACAGCGACCGGCGGCAGACCTGCGGCGGTCGACGCGTCATCTGCCGTCGTCTCGGCCGGCGCTCCACCGGGTGCCGCGAGCCAGCGCGCAGCGGTCAGGTCCGTGTCGGTCCGGTCCGCGAGCTCCGTCAACTCGTCGATGAGCGCGAGGGTCGCGAGGTTCGATCGGCCGCAAAACGCCATCGCGACGTTGTGGACGCCTTCGCCTCTCGGCCCCCCGGACCCGAGACGATCCGCGTCGAGCGCGTGCGCCTGGAGCCCCAGTGCGTCGCAGCACGCCCGGATGCGCCTCGTCATCGCCTGCGCGTCGCCGAACGGCAGTTCGGCATCTCCCAGCGCCTCGACGGCGGCAAGTGCGTCAGGCGAGAAGAACGCGTCGGTGAGGAGTCCAGGGTTGAGGAATGGCTCGGCGTCCCGCGCCACTGCAACGTGCTGCCCGGGGGCTGGCGGTTCGAGCTCCGTCATCACGAGCGGTGCGATCCGCATCCGGCCGCTGCGGTCCGCGAGGACGATCGTCGGCCAGCCGTAGAAGACCGTCTGGTCCGGGGTGGCATTCGCCATGAGCGCCCGCAGCGACGGGCCAACCTTCACCGCGTCGCGTCGCCCGGTGATGAGATCTTCGCGCTCCGCCGCGAGGGACACCCACTGTTCATGCTCGGCGATCCCCGGCGGCTCCGGTGCTGCTGCGCGCCGCGTCGCGAGCAGGTGATAGCGGACGAGGGTGCGCCACGGAGAAGCCGGGGCGGGGGCTGGGGCCTGACGTGGAACGGGTGGTTCGTCGTGACGCGCGGGGCCAGGCACGGGTCCCGTCCCTGCCGCGTGCGTCGGCGCCGGGGCTGCTGGCGCGGACGAGGAGGGGCAGCGCACGCACGCAACCCCTCTCGAGCTGGGGCTCCACTGGGCCGACGCGCCCACGGCGAGGTCACGGCCGCACCGCCGGCACCGCGAGCCGTACTTCAGCGCGATCGTGCGTTCAGCCACGCCCCTGCCCTCCTGCTACTCGGTGCCGTGCCAGAAGCATGGCACCGAGGACCGACGGGGAGGGCAGGGTTCCGCACCCCGCACGGCTCATCTGAGCCGGGCGACGAGCCGTCCGGTCACGGTGCCGGCTTCGAGGCGCGCGACGCCCTCAGCGATGTCCTCGAACGCGATCTCCGCCCAGGCGGGCTGGAGGTCGCCGGCGCGCATGAGTTCGTACAGCGCGGCGATGTCGTCCTTGGTGCCGCCCATCGAGCCGAGGAGGCTCTTGTTCGCGAGGATCGACTGCACGGTGATCCGGACGTTCGGATCACCCATGCCCACCTGGACGACGGTGCCGCCCGAGCGGACGGCTTCCAAGGCCTTGAGCGTCGTGTCGAACCCCGCGTTGTCGACGACGAGGTCGAGCCCCGCGCCCGCCCACTCGGCGGCGTCGGCAACGGTGTCGATCACGCCCAGCTCCTTGGCGAGCGGCCAGACGTCCTTCTTCATCTCAGCGACGTGGACCTCCGCGCCCTTGAGGACCGCGACCCTGGCCCCGACCTGACCCAGGCCACCGAGCCCGATGACGCCGACCTTCATGCCCGCCTGGACCGCGCCACGGACGACGACGGCGTGGTACGACGTCATGCCGGCGTCCGTCGCGAGGGCGCCAAGGGCGATGTCGACGTCGTCGGGCACCCGCACGAGGTCCGCCGCCGGAGCGAGGTGCTGCTCCGCGAAGCCGCCGTGCCGCGTGTAGCCAGGGATGCTCGCGCTCGCCGTCGGGCACACGCCGACCCTGTCGCCGACCGTCCACTCCGTCACGCCCTCACCGACGGCGCTGATCGTGCCTGCGATCTCGTGCCCGATGATCATCGGGGTGAACGGCATCATCGTCTTCCCTGCCGTGGGCTCGGTCAGGACGGAGACGTCGGAGTGGCACAGCCCCGCCGCTTCGACGTCGATCACCACCTCACCCTCACCCGGGCGCGGGTTCTCGACCTCGCCAAGCACTACCCTGGCCCTTTCACGGGGTGACTGGTGGGTGGCGTGCCGGTGACGTGAAAAGTGCTCCTGAACTGGGATGATGTGACTTGTCTAGGGTCAGATCAGCACAGTTCGAGGAGCACCTTCCAGGTGAAGAAGACTACCGGGTTCTACCCGCGGCCCAGCGTGGACACTGGCGGCGGGTCGGCCGTCTCTCAGGCGGGTGGGGTGCTGTTGACCTCGACGGTGCGGGCGGCCGGGCTGGACGTCGCGTTGAGCCGGGCGTTGGCACCGTGGCGTCGGCAGCTGGCCCGCCACGACCCGGCCAAGGTGCTGCTGGATCTGGCGTTGACGCTGGCGTTGGGTGGGGACGCGTGTTCGGACCTGGCGACGGTGCGCGCCGAGCCGGTCGTG
>JAFABT010000003.1 GCA_023425905.1 Actinomycetes bacterium
CGAGACGGTCGACGACGCCGCGAAGCACGACCATGTCCGCTGGACGGCCGGCCTTCACCTGGTCGTAGATGATCGAGGAGACGAGCGCCTGGTCGTCCGCGCTCGGCAGCACGGTCGCCACCCCCACCGCCTCGAGCGCCCGCTGGTACACCCCGGAGGACGCGGTCCCCTCGGTCGCGAGCAGCCCGACCGACGCAAGCCCGGGCACCCGCGCCTGCGCCGCCGCGACCGTCTCGTCGATGATCGACACGACCGGGATCTGCACGGCGGCGTGCACCTGGTCGGTGAAGTTGTGCGCGGTGTTGCACGGCACGACGATGAACGACGCGCCGTACCGTTCGAGGCGCCGGGCGTCCTCCGCCATGACAGGACCCGGGTCCTCCTGCGACGCCCCGACGAGGAACGCGGTGCGGTCCGGGATCGTCGCGTGCTGGGAGACGACGAGGTCGACGTGCTCCTGGTCCCGGGCAGCGGCGGTGAGCCGGACGATCTTGTCGAGGAAGTAGACGGTGGCGAGCGGACCCACGCCGCCGATGACCCCGACCGGACCGTCGGCCGTCATGACAGTCCGGCTCGCGCCGCGTCGCGCGCCGCGATCGGGTAGTGCGTCGCGTACTTGCGGAACTGGTTGAGCTGGTTCGCGAGGACGTAGGCGATGCGGCGCGGGTCCCACTCCGCCCGGTACCACAGCGGGTTCGTCGACCGTCGGCGCCTCATGAGGCGCGACGCCCGCCGCCGCAGCTCGGGGTCAGCGACGTAGCGCAACAGCAGCGGCCACGGCAGCACCGTGTAGAGGTGGGGACGGGTCACCTCGAGCCCGGGTGCGCCGTCTGCGTCCTCCGCCCGCGCGAGCACCTGTCGACCCTCGACGTAGTCGCGGACGTAGGCCTCGGCCGTGTTGCGACCCGCTGCCGTGATGTAGAAGTTCGACCGCCCGAGCCGAGGGTTGAGCTCGAAGAAGACCGTGCGCCCGTCACGCGGGTCGAACTTGAGGTCGAAGTTCGCGTACCCGGTCCATCCGATGTGCTCGAGGAGCCGCACGGCCTGCGCGACGACCTCCGGGTTGGGCTGGGTGATGATGCCTGCCGGGTTCCCGAGCGCACCCGGCGTGTGCTCCTCGAGCAGGACGTGCCCGAAGGACGCGAACTGCACCTTGCCAGCCTGGTTCGAGTAGCACGTGAGGATGCGCATCCCCGAGTCGTCGCCCGGGATGAAGTCCTGGATGACGAAGGTGTCGCGGTACCCCGACGCCTCGACGCGGGCGAGCAGCTCGGCGAGCTCCTCGGGCGACGCGACCGTGAAGACCTTCTTCTTCCCGGGGAAGTCGACGAGGTGATACGCCGCGGTGCTGCCGGTCTTCGCGATGACGGGGAAGGTGAGTCCGCTCGTGTCCGGCGCGTCACCCGAGCCGACGTGGTGGACGACGGTGCGAGGGTGCGCGAGACCGAGCTCCGCGCACAGCTCGCCGAACCGGACCTTGTCGGTCACGAGGTCGAGCAGCTCGACCGGCACGTACGGGATCGTGTAGACGTCCTCGAGCCGGTCCCTGTTCTCGACCGCGGCCCGCACGAGCCAGTCGGCGCTGCCGAGCAGCAGGAGGGTCTGCCCCTCGTGCTGCTCGGCGATGCGGCGAAGCGTCGCAACCAGTCGGTCGGCGTCGTCCATCTCCGGTTCGACGACGCTCGTGAGGATCCGCGAGTGCCGCACGAGACCCGTCGAGGCGCTCGAGACGACGACGGACCGCACTCCGTACGCCTCGTGGAAGGTGCGCGCGAGGCTGTACGCACCGATGTCCCCACCGAGGATGACGGGCTGCAGATGCCGCCCTCGCGCGCGCTGCCTCACGCGGGCTGCTCGGTGCGGTCACCGGTCCACTGGGTGTGGAAGGTCCCGGGTCGATCGGTGCGCTGGTAGGTGTGCGCGCCGAAGAAGTCGCGCTGTGCCTGGATGAGGTTGGCGGGCAGCCGCTCGTCACGCACGCCGTCGTAGTAGGACAGCGAGGAGGCGAACGCGGGGACCGGCACACCGTTGAGCGCGGCCTGCGAGACGATCCGACGCCACGCCGGGACGGCGACCCCGACCTGCTCGGTGAAGTACGGGTCGGCGAGCAGCAACGCGAGCTCGGCGTCCCGCTCGTACGCCTCGGTGATGCGGTTGAGGAACCGGGCGCGGATGATGCAGCCGCCGCGCCAGATCCGAGCCATGGCCCCCCGGTCGATGTCCCAACCGAACTCGGCCGACGCCGCGGCGATCTGGTCGAAGCCCTGGGAGTACGCGACGACCTTCGACGCGAAGAGCGCCTGACGCACGTCCTCGATGAACGCGTCGCGATCGGTCACCTGCCACGTGCCCGCGTGACCGGGCAGCGCCGCCGCACCGGCCGTGCGCTGCGGCACCGAGCCGGACAGCGCCCGGGCGAACGTGGCCTCGGCGATCCCGGTGATCGGCACGCCGAGGTCGAGCGCGTTCTGGACGGTCCACCGACCGGTGCCCTTCTGCTCGGCCCGGTCGAGGACGATGTCGACGAACGCCTTGCCGGTCTCCGCGTCCACGTGCGCGAGGACCTCGGCGGTGATCTCGATGAGGAAGGACTCGAGGTCCCCTGTGTTCCACTCGGCGAAGATCTCGCCGATCTCCGCCGCGGAGGCGCCCAGACCCTGCTTGAGCAGGTCGTATGCCTCTGCGATGAGCTGCATGTCGGCGTACTCGATGCCGTTGTGCACCATCTTGACGAAGTGGCCGGCGCCGTCCGGGCCGACGTAGGTGCAGCACGGGGTGCCGTCGACCTTGGCGGAGATCTTCTCGAGGATCGGGCCGAGGGTGACGTAGGACTCCTTCGAGCCGCCGGGCATGATCGAGGGGCCGAGGAGGGCACCCTCTTCACCGCCCGAGACGCCCGTGCCGACGAAGTGGAGGCCGAGCTCCTTGAGCTCGGCCTCACGGCGGCGCGTGTCGGGGAAGTGCGCGTTGCCCGCGTCGATGATGACGTCGCCCGGCTCGAGGTGGGCGACGAGCTCGGCGATGACGGCGTCGGTGGGAGCGCCCGCCTTCACCATGATGACGACCTTGCGCGGCCGCTCGATCGACGCGACGAAGTCGGCGACGTCCTCCGAGGCGATGAACGTCCCCTCGTCCCCGTGGTCGGCGACGAGGGAGGCCGTCTTGGCATAGGACCGGTTGTGCACAGCGACCGTGAACCCGTTGCGCGCGAAGTTGCGCGCGAGGTTCCGGCCCATGACGGCGAGGCCGGTCACACCGATGTGGGCAAGGGCAGCAGCCATGAGGGCGCTCCTTCGAAGAGTGAGGTGCGTGCGCGACCGACGGCGGTAGGGCGGTCGGTGACCCGCGGGGTCACGACCGTCCCTGGACGCGTGCAGTCGCGACGTCGTCGTCGGTCACGTCAGCCTATCGCCCGGCGGAACGGTGGCGACCGGCGTGCCGCTCCGCGAGACCCGAGCGGCCCGCGCCTAGGCTCACGGTGTGATCACGGCCGACAAGGGGGGCGCCCCGCCCGAGTTCCTCGCGGCGCTGCGTTCGCTGCGCGCGACCGCGCTGCGACCCGAGATCCACCTCGAGGAGGCCCCCGGCCCAGGCCGGATCGCCCCGTGGACCGCGGCGCTCACCGCGGAGCTCGTGCCCGCACGCGGCAGCGACCAGGAGTCCGCCTCGGGCCGGTTCGTCGTGCTGCACGACCCTGCCGGCCAGGAGGCGTGGACCGGCACGTTCCGGCTCGTCACGCTCACCCGGGCCACGCTCGAGGCCGAGCTCGGGGCGGACCCGCTGCTGTCCGAGGTCGCGTGGTCGTGGCTGCGGGACGCGATGGCCGAGCACGGCCTCGACCCCGATGCCGCGGGCGGCACGGTGACCCGCGTGATCTCCGACTCCTTCGGGGTGCTCGCCGAGCGCCGCAGCGAGGTCGAGGTCGAGCTGCGCGCCTCGTGGAGCCCGACATCGTGCGACCTCAGCCGGGACCTGCGCGCCTGGGGCACGCTGCTGTGCACCGCGGCCGGGCTCGCGCCGCTGCCCGAGGGCGTCACGCCGCTCGGGCCGCGCCGCTAGGGCGCGACCGTCACCGCCTGCGTCGGCAGGCTCGGTCAGGTCGCCCCTCACGCTCAAGGATCGCGTCGTCTGCGTCGATAAGGCGGGTGTCGCACGTCACGATCGCGTGCGCGCGTCGCAGCCATCGTCCAGGCCGAGCACCGGAGAACCTCCTGACCACCGTGACGACCGGAGAGTCGCCCGACCGCGTCGTCGGGCGCACGGTCGCGCCTGCGCTGCCGGTGCCGCGGCGGCAGCGTCCCCAGGCGGAGCGCTCCGGGGACGCGCACCAGGGTGAGCGGTCGGTCACGGATCGTCGCGGGAGCGCTGCCGCAGCGGTGCTGGCCGCGCCGGGGGCGCGGGGGCACCTCGTCGTCGTCATGGCGCGCCTCCCCCGCGGCAGCGCGGTCGGGCTCGTGCGCACGCTGCACCGCCGACACGCGACCGAGGCCGTCGTCCTCACCCGGGACGCCGAGCGACAGGAGATCCTCACCCTGCTCGCGGGGGGTGTGCGCTCGGTCGTCGCGACCGCACCGTCGTCCGCGCCCCAGGCGCGCCCGCTCGATCACCAGACGACGGCAGCCTCCCAGCGGCGGCCGGTGCTCACCGAGCGTGAGCTCACGGTGCTCGCGCTCGTCGCCGACGGCCGGTCGAACAAGCTCGTGGGCGAGGCGCTCGACCTGTCCGCACTCACGGTGAAGAGCCACCTGTCACGGATCGCACGCAAGCTCGGCACGGGTGACCGCGCGGCCATGGTCGCCGTCGCGCTCAGGCGCGGCCTGCTCACCTAGATCGCGTGCGGAGCGGCGTGCTCATCTCCCGTCCCTGCGGCGCGGTTCGCTCACGAAGACCCCTGCGGCAACTACCGTAGATGGGATGAGCACCGAAGCGTCCGGCACGTCCGACCTCGACACGACGCCCGACCTCGTCCCGCTCGTCGAACCCGCCGAGGGCGTGCCCGCGGTCATCGCCCGACCGGACCATCTCGCAGCCGCGGTCGAGGCCTTCTCGCTCGGCACCGGCCCGGTCGCCGTCGACGCGGAGCGCGCCTCCGGATACCGCTACGGCCAGAGCACCTACCTCGTCCAGATGAGGCGGGAGGGCGCTGGCACGGTCCTCATCGATCCGATCGCGCTGCCTGATCTCTCGGCGATGTCGGAGGCGTTGCGGGGCGTCGAGTGGGTGTTCCACGCGGCCTCGCAGGACTTGCCCGGCCTTGCGGAGCAGGGGCTGCGGCCCAGCCGGGTCTTCGACACCGAGCTGGGGGCACGACTGCTCGGCATGGAGCGCGTCGGGCTCGCCGCGGTCGTCGCGGAGCTGCTGGGCCTCAGCCTCGCGAAGGAGCACTCGGCGGTCGACTGGTCGACACGGCCGCTGCCGGAGGACTGGCTGCGGTATGCAGCGCTCGACGTCGAGGTGCTCATCGAGCTGCGCGAGATCATCGCCGAGCGCCTCGCGGTGTCGGGCAAGGCGGAGTGGGCGGCCCAGGAGTTCGAGGCGGTGCGCACCGCACCGCCCGCGGAGCCCAAGGTCGACCCGTGGCGCAAGGTGTCGGGACTGCACGCGATCCGGGACCGTCGCCGGCTCGCGGTCGTGCGGGAGATGTGGCTCACCCGTGACGAGAACGCCCGCCGACGCGACATCGCCCAGGGCCGCGTGCTCCCGGACCGGGCGATCGTTGCTGCTGCGACGGCCCTGCCTCGGTCCGTCGACCAGCTCGTCGCCCTGCCCGCGTTCTCGGGCAAGGGCACGCGACGTCGCGCCGCTCTGTGGCAGGCGGCCATCGACCGTGCGCTGCACCTGCCGGAGGACGCGCTGCCGTCGCTCCGCGGTCCGCGCGCCGACGGGCCTCCCCCGCCGCGGGCGTGGGCCGAACGTGACCCTGAGGCGGCTGCCCGGTTGGCTGCGGCCCGTGCCGTGATGCAGGAGATCGCTGCGACGCACACCCTCCCCGTGGAGAACCTCCTCCAGCCCGACCTGCTGCGCCGGCTGTGCTGGCGGCCGCCCACGATCGATGTCGAGCACGTCGCCGAGGCGCTGCGCGCGGGTGGCGCACGCGCCTGGCAGGTCGACCTCGTCGCCGCGCCGGTCACGCACGCGCTCGTCTCGGTTACCGTGGAGTAACATCGCCTGACCGGGACGTTGGTCCCGCCGTCACACCAGCTCAGGACAACGACGTCCCCTGGAGGAGCGATGCCCCGCGCCCGCGCGCGACACCTGTCCGTCCCTGCCGTCTTCGTCGACGGGGTCCGCACACCGTTCGGCCGTGCCCGGCCCGACGGGCTCTACGCCCACACCCGCGGCGACGACCTCGCCGTCGCCGCGGTCCGGGAGGTGCTGCGCCGCAACCCCGACCTCGACGCCGCCCGCGTCGACGAGGTCGCGCTCGCCGCGGCCTCCCAGACGGGCGACCAAGGGCTCACCCTCGGCCGGTCGGTCGCCGTCCTCGCCGGGCTACCCTCCTCGGTGCCCGGCTACGCGGTCGACCGGATGTGCGCAGGGGCGATGACCGCCGTCACCCAGGTCGCCTCCGCGATCGGCGTCGGCGCCGCCGACGTCGCCCTCGCCGGCGGCGTCGAGCACATGGGTCACCACCCGATGGGGTCGACGATCGACCCCAACCCGCGGTTCCTCGCCGAGCGCCTCGTCTCGGCGGACGCGCTCGTCATGGGCGCGACCGCGGAGAACCTCCACGACCGCGACCAGTCGCTCACACGCGAGCGGGCCGACGCGTACGGCGTCCGCAGCCAGGAGCGCTACGAGGCCGCCCGCGCAGCCGGTCGCATCGACGCCGACCTCGTCCCGGTCGCGACCCGCGACCCCGAGCACGGCTGGGGCCTGGCGACGACCGACGAGCCACCGCGTCCGGGAACCCGCCTCGAGGACGTCCGCGACCTGCCCACACCGTTCCGCCCCGGCGGTCGGGTGACGGCGGCGACCGCGGCACCGCTCACGGACGGTGCCGCAGCCTGCCTCGTCGCAGGCGAAGGCGCCGCGCGCGAGATGGGGCTCGCTCCGCGGATGCGGCTCGTGTCCTACGGCTACGCGGGCGTCGACCCGGCCGTCATGGGACTGGGCCCCGTGCCCGCGACCCGCATCGCGCTCGCGCGCGCCGGGCTCACGATCGAGGACATCGGTCTCATCGAGATCAACGAGGCCTTCGCGGTCCAGGTGCTCGCCTTCCTCGACGCCTTCGGCATCGCGGAGGACGCCGACCACGTCAACCCGGACGGCGGGGCGATCGCGGTCGGCCACCCCCTCGCCGCGTCGGGCGTGCGCCTCATGGTGCAGCTCGCACGGCACTTCGAGGCCCGGCCCGACGTCCGCTACGGCCTCACGACGATGTGCGTCGGGCTCGGCCAGGGCGGCACCGTCGTCTGGGAGAACCCGCACCACCCCGACTACGAGCCCTGGGACCCGACCGACGGAGGCCACCGATGACCACGCCACGCCCCGAGCGCGTCACCCACGCCCTCGTCCGCGACATCGCCCTGCCGGGCTCGCTCGGCACCCTCGCGCTCGTCACGCTCGACAACGGCTTCGACCACACGAAGC
>JAFABT010000020.1 GCA_023425905.1 Actinomycetes bacterium
CCGCGGCGCTGTCATGCCGGTCTCGTGCTTGGATCGGTCCATGGGGAGCGCCGACCGCACGAGCCACGAACCCGACGACGCGTGGGTGCAGGACATCCTCGGCCCCGGCTGGTCGAGCACGACCCTCACGGTCGGCCCCGACGTCGGCGACCTCGCCACGCTCGTCCGCCTCGATCGCGCACCCGACGCTCCGCCCGGGCGGGGCGCGGTGCTCTACGTCCACGGCTTCGCGGACTACTTCTTCCAGACGCACCTTGCCGCGGCCTGGGCGGCGCGCGGCTTCGACTTCTACGCGCTTGACCTGCGCCGGTACGGCAGGTCGTTGCGACCCGGTCAGACGATGGGGTTCACGACGAACCTCCGGGAGTACTTCGTGGAGCTCGACGCCGCGGCCGAGCTCGTACGTGCGCAGCACCATGGCCCGCTCATCGTCCTCGGCCACTCGACGGGCGGGCTCGTCGCAGCGCTCTGGGCCGACCAGCACGGACGCTCCCGGCCCGACCACCCGCACGCGCACGCGCGCTACGGCGGCCCCGACCTCCTCGTGCTCAACTCACCCTGGCTCGACCTCAACGAGAACGCGTTCCTCAGGACCGTCGGGACCCGCCTCATCGACGGGCTCGGCCGCGTCGCACCACACGCGGTCGTCGGTCACCTCGGGGAGGCCTACCCGCGCAGCCTCCACGCGTCGACGGGCGGTGCATGGACCTTCGACACGACGTGGAAGCCGCTCGACGCCTACCCCGTGCGAGCCGGGTTCATCCGCACCGTCCGGCGAGCGCACGCGCAGGTCGCCCGGGGGCTCGACGTCCCCGTGCCCGTCCTGGTCTGCAGTGCCGCCGCGAGCGGCCGCACGGGTCGCGTCCACCCCCTTCTCGGGGAGACAGACTCGGTGCTCAGCGTCGAGCAGATCCGCGCCCGGGCCCCGCGTCTGGGGCGCGACGTCGAGCTCGCCCCGATCGAGGGTGGCATCCATGACCTCGCGCTGTCCGCCGACGAGGCGCGTGCGCGGTACCTCACGACGGTCTTCGACTGGGTGGACCGGCGCTGGCCGGCCGATCGGCCCGCAGCCGCGGGCGACGCCGAGCCGCGCCCCGCCGCTCAGTAGGTCGCGGCGGCGCTCAGGGGGTTCCGGCCGCGCTCAGTACGTCGCGGCGGCGCGCTGGATCTTGCGGCGGGCACCCACGCGTGCGCTCAGCGCCTTCGTGCCGGGCTGCGTCGACCAGTGCTCGTAGAGCTTGACGACGTCGCGGGCCACGGTGCTCGCGGCGTAGCGCTGCACGGCGCGGCCGGCGCGGTCGGCGTAGGACTCGCGGAGCACCTCGTTGTCACGGAGGGCGGCGATGTGGGCGACGTACTCCTCCGTCGTGCGGGCCTTGAGGTAGGAGTCCGGCACGGCGCCGAAGACCTCGGCGAACACCGGGATGTCGCTCAGCACGACGGGCAGGCCTGCGAAGGCGGCCTCGACGGGCGCCATTCCGAAGGTCTCGTGCCGGGACGGGAAGAGGAAGGCGTCTGCGGCGTGCAGGTGCTGGATGACGCCCTCGCGTGACATCTGCCCGGGGAAGTGCGCGTTCGCCGGACGCTCGGCGACGGTGCGGCGCATCTCTGAGCGCCCGTCGGACATCGCACCGAAGATCACACCGCCGACCCAGACGAATCGCACGTCGGGCAGCGCGCGGGCGGTCGCGACGAAGTGGTCGACGCCCTTGCGAGGCTGCAGCTGGCCGACCGTGACGACGGTGAAGTCGTTCGGCCCGTAGCCCTCGGCCGCGCGCGCCGCCGCACGCTGCTCGGGCGTCGCGCGGAACGGCTTGTCGCCGACGGCGTTCGGCACGACCTCGATCGGGGTCCGCACGCCGATGTCGCGCAGCTCCTGCGCCGTGTTCGCGCTCACGGCGATGATGACGTCGGCCTGGGAGTAGAAGTAGCGGACGTAGGAGTCGAACGCCTTGCCGTAGAGGCCCACCCCCTTGAGCGAGCCGCGCAGCGTCCCCGCAGTGACGTGCGCCGACGCGACGCGCAGGCCGCCGTGCCGCATGAGGCGGCGCAGCGACTCCGGGCCGACCGTGTGGACGTGGAGCACGCCGTCCGACCAAGGGGTGTTGAGGCCGACCGTGTACCCGAGCTCACGCTGGGCACCGACCATGTCGAGGAACGCCGTATGGACGCCATGGCCCTGCACGGAGTCCATGCTCTCCGAGTAGTGCGTGATGCGGTCGAACGGCTGCGGCTGGTACGTCACGCTCGCCACTGTATCGAGTCGTGACCGCAGTCACGTCCGCCTGGGGTCGCACATACGAATGGTTCTTCTGGGCGACAACCGCCCTGCCACCCGGCGTGGCCGGGGGCGGGGACGCGTGCGCCAGAGGACTACGCTGCCCGCATCATGACGGTCCCCGACGACTTCCGGCACGCACCCATCGAGGCGGGGGGCGCCCTGCGGACGTTCCACCCGAGGCGCAGCCCGCTCGGGCGCCGGCGGGCCGACGCGCTTGCCCGGCTGTGGCCGCTGCTCGGGTTCTCCGTGCACGACGCCGCCCTCGGCGCCACCCCGCTCGACGCGGCCGGCCATCTCGACCAGCTCGCCCTGTTCGGGCGGCAGGCGCCGCTCGTCCTCGAGATCGGCTCAGGCATGGGCGAGGCGACGGCGGCGATGGCTGCCGCGGACCCGACGCGTGACTACCTCGCGGTCGAGGCGCACCTGCCGGGGATCGCGAGCCTCCTCGGCCTCGTCGAGGACCACGACCTCCACAACGTCCGCGTCGCGCACGGCGACGCGCTCCGCCTCGTCGAGGACGCGATCGCGCCGGGGTCTCTCGACGCCGTCCACGTGTTCTTCGCCGACCCGTGGCCCAAGGCGCGTCACCACAAACGGCGCATCATCCGCGACGACGTCGTCGAGCTGCTCGCGTCGCGGCTGCGCCCGGGTGGTGTGCTCCACTGCGCGACGGACTGGGCGGACTACGCCGAGCAGATGCTCGACGTCCTCGAGCGATGCACCTCCCTCGTGGGGTCGCCCGCGGGCTACGCACCGCGTCCCGCGCACCGGCCGGTGACGAAGTTCGAGCGACGCGGTCTCGACCTCGGCCACGAGGTCCGCGACCTCGTCTACGCCCGTCGGTGAGCCGTCACGACGCCCACAGGTCCTGCTCTCCGCCCTGCGCGGCGCGCTATGGCGCTTTGCTCCGCGACGTGAGTACACTGCGGGGGAAGTTGCAGTGCATCGCATGTCACGACCGCGCGGGCCCAGGCCTGACGGAGCTTGTTCTTCAAGAGGCTGACACGAATCACCGTGACACGCGGTCCCCGAGGTGGGGATCGTCCGATTGACTCTTGAAGGAGCATGACAATGGCTACTGGCACCGTGAAGTGGTTCAACGCTGAGAAGGGCTTCGGCTTCATCGCCCCCGAGGACGGCTCCGCTGACGTCTTCGCCCACTACTCCGCGATCCAGTCGAGCGGCTACCGCTCGCTCGATGAGAACCAGAAGGTCGAGTTCGACATCACGCAGGGCCCCAAGGGCCCGCAGGCGGAGAACATTCGCCCCCTCTGATGCACCGCGACTGATCACCCTCGGGTGACCTGACGCACCCAAGAGCCCCGGTCCTCACGGACCGGGGCTCTTGTCGTCGGTGCTCAGCCAGCCTGGCGGCTCAGCGATCGAGAACGATCAGTCCACGACGTCCTTGACGTCGTCGCCGACCTTCTTGACCTCGGCCTTCGCCTGGTCGACCTTGCCTTCGGCGACGAGCTTGTCGTTGTCCGTCGCCTCGCCGATCTTCTCCTTGGCCTTGCCTGCGAGGCCTTCGCCCTCATGCTTGATCTTGTCGAGACCCATGGTCGTCCTCCTCGTTCTCGTCGTGACCGACCGCCCCTGGACGGGACGATCGTTCTCTTCGACCGTACGTCGGCGTGAGGTCCGTCGCACGGCGAGCGGCGCTGGCGCTGGCTCGCGCGGGAACGGTCTGGCACCGCCGCCTCACATGGTCGGACGCCCACCGGTGACGCCGAGGACCGTCCCCGAGACGTAGCTCGCGTCGCTCGGTGACGCGAGGAACACGAAGGCCGGCGCCACCTCGGCAGGGTGCCCCGCACGTCCGAGCGGCACGTCCTGCCCGAAGGTCGTGAGGCGCTCGGCCTCCTGCGTCGCGGGCTGCAGCGGCGTCCAGATCGGCCCGGGGGCAACGGCGTTGACGCGGATGCCGCGCTCACCGAGCTGGTCGGCGAGGTTCGTCGTGATGTTGTTGATCGCTGCCTTCGTCGAGGCGTAGTCGATGAGCTTCGCGGACGGCTCGTAGGCCTGGATCGACGTCGTGTTGATGATCGACGAGCCCTCCTTGAGGTGCGGCAGCGCCTGCTGGGTCACCCAGAGCAGCGCGTAGAGGTTCGTCTTGAGGATCGTGTCCATCTCCTCGGTCGCGACGTCCTCGATGCCCGTCCGGCGCGCCCACTGCGTGCCCGCGTTGTTCACGAGGACGTCAAGGCCGCCGAGCGCGGCGACCGCGTCGTCGACGAGCCCGCGCGCCTGCGCCTCGTCCCGGAGGTCGCACGGGAAGAGGTGGGCGGCCCGCCCGGCGTCCCGCACGAGTCTCGCGGTGTCCTCCGCGTCGTCCTGCTCCTCGGGCAGGTAGGCGAGGGCGACGTCGGCGCCCTCGCGGGCGTAGGCGATCGCGACCGCGCGGCCGATGCCGGAGTCCCCGCCCGTGATGAGGGCACGCAGGCCCTGGAGGCGGCCGGAGCCACGGTAGGAGTCCTCGCCGTGGTCGGGCTCGGGGATCATCGCGTCCGTGTCGCCGGGCGGGTCTTGGGTCTGGGCGGGGAAGGAGGGGGTGTCGTTCATCGTCGTCACCTCTCGTGGCTCAGGCAGGCCGCGCCGCAGAGGGGCACGGCCGTGGGGTCCTCTCCATCGTCGGTCGACGGCGCGCCGGTCGCATCCGGGCGAGCGGCACGACGACGAGGCCCGCCCTCCCGCAGTGGCGGGGGGACGGGCCTCGATCGTGCGCGTCGGGTGCGTCGATCAGCGCACCGGCGGCAGCGCCTTGGTGTGCCAGATGCGCTCGACGTAGTCACGCATCGAGCGGTCGGAGGAGAAGAACCCGGTGCGGGCGACGTTGAGCACCGCCTTGCGGGTCCAGTCGTCCTCGTCGGCGTAGGCCGCCTCGACGCGCGCCTGGGCGTCGACGTAGGCACGGAAGTCGGCGAGCGCGAGGAAGCGGTCCTCGTTGAGGATCGAGTCGACGAAGCCCTGGAAGACGCCCGCGTCGCCGTCCGCGAAGTGACCCGAGGCGATGAGGTCGATCGCCGCCTTGAGGTCCGCGTCGGCCTCGTAGTACGAGCGGGCGACGTAGCCCTCCTCGACGACCTGGGCGACCTCGGGCTCGGTGAGGCCGAAGAGGAAGAAGTTCTCGTCGCCGACGAGCTTGCGGATCTCGACGTTCGCGCCGTCGTCCGTCCCGATCGTCAGTGCGCCGTTGAGCGCGAACTTCATGTTGCCCGTGCCCGAGGCCTCCTTCCCCGCGAGCGAGATCTGCTCGGAGAGGTCGGCGGCCGGGATGAGCGTCTCCGCAAGCGTGACGTTGTAGTTCGCGGGGAAGGCCATCCGGAGCCGACCGCGCAGCGCGGGCTCGGCGTTCACCTTCGCGCCGACGGCGTTGATGAGGTGGATGGTCTCCTTCGCGAGGCGGTAGCCGGGCGCGGCCTTCGCGCCGAACGCGACGGTCCGGGGCGCGAGGTCCTCGATCGCGAGCCGGCCGTTGATGACCTGCTCGTAGAGGGAGACGACGTGGAGCACCTTGAGCGACTGGCGCTTGTACTCGTGCAGCCGCTTGACCATGACGTCGAGCATCGCCTCGGGCTCGACGGTGATGCCGTCGCGCACCGCGAGCAGGTCGACGAGGCGGGCCTTGTTCGCGTGCTTGACCGCCCGGAACCGGGCGCGGAACTCGGCGTCGTCCGCGAGCGGCTCGAGCTCAGAGAGGCGATCGAGGTCGGTGACCCAGCCGTCACCGATCGCCTCGGTGATGAGGCCGGAGAGCGCCGGGTTGGACAGCCGGATGAAGCGACGCGGGGTGATGCCGTTGGTGACGTTGGTGAACTTGTCCGGCGAGTGGTGCGAGAAGTCCGTGAGGACCTTGTCCCGCAGCAGCTCGGAGTGCAGGGCGGCGACACCGTTGACCTTCGTCGAGCCGACCGTCGCGAGGTACGCCATGCGCACCGACTGCTCGGGCTCCTCCTGGATGATCGACATGCGGCGCACGCGGTCCTCGTCGGCCGGGTAGTGCTCGCGCAGCCCGGCGAGGAAGCGCTCGTTGATGCCGAAGATGATCTCGAGGTGGCGGGGCAGCAGGCGGCCCATGAGCTCGGTCGACCACACCTCGAGCGCCTCGGGGAGCAGCGTGTGGCACGTGTAGTTGAAGCAGCGGCTCGTGATGTCCCACGCGGTGTCCCAGTCGAGCTTGCGCTCGTCGAGGAGGATCCGCATGAGCTCGGGCACGCCGATGACGGGGTGGGTGTCGTTGAGCTGGAACGTCACCCGCTCCGGCAGGCCGTGGATGTCGAAGTCCTCGGGCAGCACCTGGTCGAGGAAGTTCCGCAGCGAGCACGCGACGAAGAAGTACTGCTGCTGCAGGCGGAGCTCCTTGCCCTGGGGCGTGGAGTCCTCGGGGTAGAGCACCTTGGAGATGTTCTCCGCGTACGTCTGGGCGCGGACCGCCTCGGTGTAGTCGCCCGCGTTGAAGGTCTGGAGGTTGAAGGCGTGCGTCGCGCGGGCGCTCCACAGGCGCAGCGTGTTGACGCGGCCGTTGCGGTAGCCCGGGACCATGTAGTTGTAGGGGATGCCGCGGACCTGGGTCGCGGGAACCCAGCGCGTGCGGGTCTCCCCGTCCTCGTCGACGTAGCGCTCGGTGTGCCCGCCGAAGCCGACCATGACGGCGTGCTCCGGGTGCGGGAACTCCCACGGCGAGCCGAAGTCGAGCCACGCGTCGGGCTGCTCGACCTGCCGGCCGTCGACGAAGGTCTGGCGGAAGATGCCGTACTCGTAGCGGATGCCGTAGCCGATCGACGGCATGGAGAGCGTCGCGAGCGAGTCGATGAAGCAGGCCGCGAGCCGGCCGAGGCCGCCGTTGCCGAGGCCCGGCTCGACCTCCGCGTCGCGGAGGGTCGCGAGGTCGAGCCCGAGGCCGGCGAGCGCCTCGGTCGCGATCTCCTCGAGGTCGGCGGCGAGCAGCGCGTTGTCGAGCTGGCGGCCGAGGAGGAACTCCGCGGAGAGGTAGGCGACCGTCTTGGCCTGCGCCTTGCGCTGCGACTCGGCGGTGTCGAGCCAGCGAGCGGTGAGCTGGCGGCGGACCGCACGCGCGAGCGCGTGGTACTGGTCGTTGGTCGAGGACTGAGCGAGCTCGACTCCGAGGCCGAAGTTCAGCTCCCGCAGGAAGCTCTTCGTGAAGGCCTCGACCGTGTGCTCGTAGGCGGGGGTGAGAGTGTCGTCGTTAGTCACGTGCAACACGCTAGCGTTGTTTCAGGCGGGATGGCAGGGCGTAAGCCCTGCCATCAACCGGACCTACCAGGAGCAAACGGCCTGATCCCCGCCTGCAGCACGACAACACCACAGGACCGTGATCATCTTGTGACCTTTAAGCGCTGCAAGAACTTGCAACATGTTGCAGCCGCGTTACAGGAATCGGGCGCTCACAGCGAGCCGAGCAACCCGCCCAGCACGACCTTCGTGATCATCGCGGCCGGGTAGACGAGGGCGTACCCGAGAGCCACCCGCGGGTCGAATCCCGTGCGGTGGTTGGCGAACGCGAGCACGGCCGGCTGCGTCTGCGTCCCGGCGATCATCCCGGACGCCGACGTCGCACCGACCTTGAACGCGCGCCGCAGCGCGAGCACGAGCCCGGCGCCGACGACGCTCGTCACGCACACGCCCAGCAGCGCGATCCGCACCCACTCGCCCGAGGCGAAGGCCGGGCCGATCTGCGTGCCGGCGACGAGGCCGGCCTGCGCGAGGAACGTGAGCAGCCCGAGCTCCGAGAGCGCCTGGGCCGCCGTCGACGGCATCGTCGTGACCACCGGACCCACCCGCCCGACCCGCCCGAGGACGAGCCCGACGATGAGCGTGCCTGCGGCCGCACCGATCGTCACGTGCTGACCCGGCACCGGGAGCACGACGAGCCCGAGCAGGACGCCGAGCGCCATCCCGCACCCCAGCACGACGGGGTTGATGTCGAAGAAGCCGCGCGCCGAGTCGCCGAGGAACTTCGTCACCTCGGCCATCCGGCCGCGCGGGGCGACGACCCGGAGCCGGTCACCGAGCCGGATCACCGTGTCCGGGTTCGCCACCGCGTCGACGTCGCCGCGACGCAGCCGCGTCACGGTGCCCTGGAAACGCTCCATGAGGTCGAGCTCGCGCAGCGTGCGGCCCGCGACCGCCCGGTTCGAGACCGTCATGCGCCGCATCGCCAGGTAACGACCGTCCTGGTCGAGCGCGTGCGAGGACGCGTGGCCGAGCGCCTTCGTCACCTCGTCGACGAAGGACACCGGCCCGACGATCGTCACCGTGTCACCGACGACGAGCACCTCGTCGTCGCCGACCGTCCGCGGCGGAGCGGTCTCGGAGTCGTGGCGGAGGCGCGAGAACGTGATCTGGTTGCTGTAGAGCTCCTCGAGCTCGCGGACCGACTGCCCCGTCGACGCCTCGATGCGGACGTTGCGCGAGACGAGCGGCGGCGGCGCGTCGGTGTCCGCCCGCGCCGAGCGAAGGACGAGCATCGCGACCGCGAGCATCCCGATGACGCCGAACAGGTAGGTGACCGCGTAACCGACCGTCGGCGTGGCCTGGTCGCCCGCCGCGTCCCGCGCCGCCGCGAGCGCCGGGGTGTTCGTCACGGCCCCCGCGAAGGCACCCGCGACGGTCGCCGGGCTGAGCTCGAGGACCTTGCCGACCCCCACTGCCGTCGCCGCCCCCAGGCACAGCACCCCGACGGTCACCCCGACGAGGCCGAGGCTGCGCCGCAGCGAGGCGAAGAACTCCGGCCCGGAGACGATGCCCACGGTGAAGGTGAACAGGGTGAGCCCGAGGGTGCCGATCGCGGGCGGCACCGTGACCTCGACGCCTTCGGCTGCCCCAACGGCCCCGACGAGGAGGGCGAGGAAGAGCACCGCGGCGGCGCCCAGGCCCACGCCCCTGATCTTCAGGTGGCCGATCGCAGACCCCAGGCCGACGACGGCGAAGAGCAGCAGAACAGGGTGGGCGGCAACGAGCTCGAGCACGCCGGTCACGGGGGCCTCCGTCGGGACTGTGTACGGATCGCACGGTTCCCCCTCAGCCAACACCCTCCCTCGGCCTCCGGCCTGGGCCCCAGGGCCCGGATCTGCTCGGGGCTCCGGTCGCGGGCGCACCCTCCCCGGCCTACCGTGACCCCACCGCCACCCCGCACCGCTCTCGCAGCACCCCCACGACCAAGGAGGATCGCCCGATGACCGGCACCCCGGAACGTCGCAGCGGCCCGATGCCCCTGCCCACGCCTCGCGGACCCGCGAGCGCAGCGCTGCTCGCCACGCTGCGCACCCGACCCAGCACCTGTC
>JAFABT010000062.1 GCA_023425905.1 Actinomycetes bacterium
GGAGACGATCAGCTCCACTGCGTGAGCAGGCGGCCGTCCTTGTCCGTGAACTTGCTGACGAGCAGCATGATGAAGTCGATGAGGGTCCAGATGCCGAAGCCGCCGACCGTGACGATCATGAGGATCGCGGTGCCGGTCTTGCCGACGTAGAAGCGGTGTGCGCCGAACGTGCCGAGGAAGAAGCACAGCAGGACAGCGGGCAGGAGGAGCTTGTCGCTGGAACCAGCGGGAACGGTGCTCATGGTGGTGCCTTTCGTGTCAGTGAGGGCCGGGCTTGTCGCGCACCCAGCACGCCGGTGCTGACCGGCGGCCACACCCTAGCGACAACCGCCTGCCGCCCGCTGCCCCCCACCTCGCCCCGGCCAGGGGAATCGCCCTGCAACTGCGGTGCGGCGCGACGAGGTTGCTACCGGCAGAGCCAACGCCCCAGCCCGTCCCAGCGCATGGACACGATCTAGACCCGCCTCTGACAAGACGTCAGAATCCTCGCGAATCGTTGTGAAGCGATTCAATCCACGCTGTGCGCCGCCCCCGGGCAGCACCACAGGGAGCGCTCTCACCCGTGCGCTCCCGTGCTGCGCGGTCACCCTCCCCTCCCGAAGGACCTCCGTGACGCTCCTCGACGCCCCCGCCTCCCCGCCGAGCCCCAGCCCCCGCCCCGCGCTGCTCGCGCTCACGACGGTGCTCGCGCTCGCGCTCGCCATGCTCGTCCCCTCGGCGAGCACCGCCGCCGCCCCCGCCGCGGCCACGCTCCAGGCGATCGTCGTCACCGAGGCCCCGAGGATCTCCTCGACCGTGCGCGTCAGCCGGACCGTCGCCGCGACACCGACCGTCATCGAGGCCGTGGACACCCTGGTCACCCGGTCGCACCAGTGGTTCCTCGACGACGCGCCCGTCGAGGGTGCCACCTCGAGCATGATCACCCCGCTGGCTGCGCACGTCGGCAAGACGCTCAAGGTCCGCGAGACCCTCACCGCGGACGGGTACGAGCCCAGGGTGGTCTGGAGCCAGGGAGTCGTCGTCAGCAAGGGCATCCAGACCTCGCGTGCTGCCGCTGGGCTCACCGCGAGCACGGCGGCCGTCGGCGAGACGATCGTCATGGACTTCGGCGGGGTGAGCACGCGCACGCCAGGGATGACGATCACGTCGGTGTGGACCGTCGACGGGACGCCCGTGACCGGGGGCACCGACTTCTGGGGCGAGACCTCGGCGTACGCACCCAGGCCCGCGGACGTCGGCAAGAAGGTCAAGGTCGTCGTCACCTTCACGCTCGTCGGCTATGAGGACTACGTCGTGACCTCCCCTGAGCTCACGGTGCAGCCGGGCACGATCGCCGCACGCGCGGCGGTCCATGGCGACCGCACGGTCGGGTCGACCGTGCGGGCCTGGACCGGCGACTCCCAGGACCAGCCCCCGAACGTCTCGCGCTCGTTCCAGTGGCTGCGCAACGGGGCACCCATCTCGGGCGCGACCGAGGGTCACTACACGCTCACGATGGCCGACTTCGAGCAGCGGATCAGCTTCCGGACGACGGCCTCTGCGCCGGGCTACACGACCCGCACGGTCACCTCGCCCGCGTACGTCGTACGCCTGCCCGTCATCAAGGCCTCCACGCCGGTCGCGGTGAGCGGGGCGGGGAAGGTCGGCGCGCCGCTCACGGCAGGCGGTGACACGTGGTCGGCGACCCCGGCGTCCCGCACCGCGCAGTGGCTGCGCGACGGCGAGCCGATCGCCGGGGCGACGGCGACGACCTACACGCCGGTTGCAGCCGACCTCGGCCGCGCGCTCACCGTCCGCGTGACCGCGGCCGCCACGAACCACCTGCCCGGCTCGACGACCTCCGAGCCGGTGACGATCATCAGGGGCACGCTCGTCCCGTCGGCCAAGCCCCGCGTCTCTGGTGCCGCAACCGTCGGCTCGACGCTCACGGCGCACCCCGGCACGTGGCCGGCCACGACCACGACCACTCTGCAGTGGCTGCGTGACGGCTCCACGATCACGGGCGCCACCAGGAGCACCTACCGGCTCACAGCCGCGGACGCCGGTCGCGCGGTCTCGGTGCGCGTCAGCGCGACCGCCCCGGGCTACACCGCCGGGACCGCGACCTCCGCGGCGGTCACCGTGTCTGCCGGTTCGCTCGCCCCGACAGCCTCCCCCACCATCTCCGGCAGGGCGAAGGTCGGCACGACCCTCACCGCCAAGCCCGGCACCTGGTCGGCCCGGGGGGCGACCTTCACCTACCAGTGGCTGCGCTCGGGCAGAGTCGTCGCGGGCGCGACCAAGCCCACCTACCGGGTGACCAAGGCGGACATCGGCTCCAGGCTCACCGTCCGCGTCACCGCCACAGCGCCCGACCGTGCCACCGGCACTGCCGTGTCCAAGGCGACGGCGAAGGTCGCCAAGGTCACCCCGAGGCTCACGCTCTCCGCCCCCTCGCGCGTCAAGGCCGGCGCCCGCGCGAAGCTCACGATCAAGGTCGCCGCCACGACCGTCACCACCCGGCCCGTCGGCAAGGTGACGATCACCTGGGGCAGCGGCAAGAAGAAGCAGTCGAAGACCCTCACCCTCAAGGCCGGTCACAAGGGAAAGATCACCTACCGCCTGCCCGCCCTGCGCACGGGCAAGCACACGATCACCGTGCGCTTCACGCCCACCAAGGCACAGGGCACGCACCTCACCACCCGGTCCCTCACCCGCACCCTCACCGCGCGCTGAGCGTCGTCCCCCACCCAAGGAGCACCCATGACGCACATCGTCGCCACCCCAGCCGCCCCCCGCACGCCCGGCCGTCCCCGCACCGCGCTCGTCGCCGTCGCGACGACCGTCGCTCTCGCGCTCACCGCGAGCGTCCCCGCCGCCTCGGCGAGCGCGGCGGAGACGGGAGGAGCGCCGTCCGTGACGCAGCAGGACGCCGGCCCCTCCGCGGGTGTCCCCAACTCGCTCACCGTCCGGACCAGGCCGACCATCTCCGGACAGCCGCGGGTGGGCTCGAGCATCGACTTCCGGCGCACGAGCGTCGCGCAGTCCGTGGATGACCGTCACCGTTCGATCGTCTGGCTGGTCGACGACGAACCCGTCTCGACCGCGAGCCGCTACTGGCCGAGCGCCGCCGACATCGGCAAGACGATCACCGTCCGCGAGACGATCACGTCCCCCGGCTACTCGACCCTTGTCGCGACGACGGACCCGGCGACGATCGCCAAGGGCACCTTGAACCGCGAGGTGCGCCTCACCGCGTGGAGGGACGCGGCCACGGTCGGCGGCTCGGTCTACCTGTGGTACCAGCGGCCGCCGACGGCGATCGCCGGCGAGCGCCTCTCGATCGTGTGGACCATCGGCGGCGTCGAGATCCCTGCCACGCTTCAGCCGACCTCGACCTATGTCACGTACTCCCCGAGGCCTGCGGACCTGGGCAAGGAGCTCTGGGGGACCGCCACCTTCACCGCGCCGGGCTACGACGACCTCGTCATCCGCACGCCGTCGCTCACCGTGTCCGCCGGTTCGATCACCACCGCGAACCCACCCGAGATCACCGGCAAGGCCGTCGTCGGCTCCACCCTCACGGGCACCGTCGGCGACTGGTACCCGGACGGCGGCACCGACGGCGACCTCACGTACGCCACCCAGTGGCTGCGGGACGGCCAGCCGATCGCCGGCACGAGCCTCACCGGGCTCGCCATGCGTTCGACCTACACGCTCACTCCCGACGACGAGGGCACGGACATCCGCTTCGAGGTCACCGCGTCCGACCTCGGCCACACCCCGAAGACAGCCACCTCCGCGTCCGTGCGGGTGTCGCTGCCCACGATCGAGCGCCGCACCGCTCCGTCGATCACGGGCACCGCCCGCCTCGGCGAGCGCCTCACGGCCACGGCTGGCACCTGGTCCCCCGCACCCTCCCGCACGAGCTTCCAGTGGCTGCGTGACGGCAAGGCGATCACGGGCGCGACGTCGGCGACCTACACCGCGACCACCATCGACGTCGGCCGCACGCTGGCCGTGCAGGTCGCGGTCGAGGCCGCCGGCCACCTGGGCGCGAGCGCGACCTCAGCGACCGTGACGGTCGTGCAGGGCACGCTGCGCGCCACCGTGCAGCCCCGGGTCTCGGGCGCCGCGAGCGTCGGCAAGCGCCTCACCGCCACCCCTGGCACGTGGTCGACGCCGGGCGCGACCTTCACCTACCAGTGGCTGCGCTCGGGCACAGCCGTCGCAGGCGCGACGGGCACGACCTACGCCGTGACGAAGGCCGACATCGGCTCCACGCTCACCGTCCGCGTCACCGCCACGGCCCCCGGTCGCGCCACGGCCACGGCGACCTCGGCCGCCTCGGCGAAGGTCGCCAAGGTCACCCCGAGACTCACGCTCACCGCACCCACGCGCGTCAAGGCCGGCGCCCGCGCGAAGCTCACGATCAAGGTCGCCGCCACGACCATCACCAAGCGGCCCGTCGGCAAGGTGACGATCACCTGGGGCAGCGGCAAGAAGAAGCAGTCGAAGACCCTCACCCTCAAGGCCAGCCACACGGGCAAGGTCACCTACCGCCTGCCCACCCTGCGCAAGGGCAAGTACAAGATCACCGTCCGCTACACACCCACCAAGGCCCAGGGCACGCACCTCACCACCACGTCCCGCACCCGCACCCTCACCGCGCGCTGAGCACCACCCGGGGCGACCGTCCGCGGTCGCCCCGGGTCCTGCCTCACAGCTCGATGCCGTCGAACAGCTCCGTGACGAGCGCCGCGATCGGCGACCGCTCGGACCGGGTGAGCGTCATGTGCCCGAACAGCGGGTGGCCCTTGAGCGCCTCGACGACGGCCGCGACCCCGTCGTGCCGCCCCACCCGAAGGTTGTCGCGCTGGGCGACGTCATGGGTGAGGACGACGCGCGAGGACTGCCCGATCCGCGACAGCACCGTGAGCAGCACCCCGCGCTCGAGAGACTGGGCCTCGTCGACGATGACGAACGCGTCGTGGAGCGACCGTCCGCGGATGTGCGTGAGCGGCAGGACCTCGAGGAGGTCCCGGTCGAGCACCTCCTCGACGACCTCGGGCGAGACGATGGACCCGAGCGTGTCGAAGACGGCCTGCGCCCACGGGTTCATCTTCTCGGTCTCCGACCCCGGCAGGTAGCCGAGGTCCTGGCCGCCGACCGCGTAGAGCGGACGGAACACCATGACCTTGCGGTGCTTGCGTCGTTCGAGCACCGCCTCGAGCCCCGCGCACAGCGCGAGCGCCGACTTGCCGGTGCCGGCCCGGCCTCCGAGGGACACGATGCCGACCTCCTCGTCGAGCAGCAGCTCGATCGCGAGCCGCTGCTCCGCGCTGCGTCCCCGCAGGCCGAAGACGTCGCGGTCGGCCCGGACCAGCTGGACGTGCTTGTCCGCCGTCACCCGGCCGAGCGCGGAGCCCCGCGGCGAGTGCAGGACAAGACCGGTGTTGACCGGCAGGTCGTGACCCTCGGCCGTCATGATCTGCGCGAGCTCGAGGGTGTCGTGCTCCCACAGCTCGGCCATCTGCTCCTCGGGCAGGTCGAGGGTGTCGAGGCCGGTCCACCCGGAGTCGACCGCGAGCTCGGCCCGGTACTCCTCTGCGAGCAGCCCGATCGCCGCAGCCTTGACGCGCATCGGGACGTCCTTGGAGACGAGGACGACGTCGTGACCCGTGGCGGCGAGATCGGCGGCGACCGCGAGGATGTGGTCGTCGTTGCCGCCCGAGCGGAACCCGGCCGGCAGCCCGCGCAGGTCGGGCCGGGTGAGCTCGACCCTGAGCGTGCCGCCGTCGTCGCCGACGGCGACGGGCCGATCGAGGCGCTCGTGACGCATCCGCAGCTCGTCGAGGAGGCGGAGCGCGCTGCGCGCGAAGTATCCGAGCTCGGCGTGCTGCCGCTTCGCCTCGAGCTCGGAGATGACGACGAGCGGCACGACGACGTCGTGCTCCGCGAAGCGCTCGATCGCATGCGGATCGGCGAGGAGGACGGAGGTGTCGAGCACGTAGGTGAGCCGGTCGCCCGACGGTTCCCGCGAGCCTCGCCGTCCGACGTCCAGGGGTGCGCCTTCGGGGATGCGATCCGTGCCGACGGGGGTACGTGGGTGAGCCGTGGTCTCGTCCATCGGGGCCTCCTCGGGCGCGTGCAGCGCCGTCAACGGCGCCCTGCGCCGGCGCGCCGGCTCCGGGCGTCGAGGTGGGCGGGCGACCGACCCGAGGGCCGGTGCCGGCCCTCCTGGAGCATGTGCTCCATCGGCTGGCCTCCCCAGGACGACGGGTGCCGTCCCTTGATCCGCACGCTATAGCGCTCCTTGGGCGCCGCGCGGCACCGACCATCGGTGAGCACGCGCGTGTCGCCGCGGCACGCGCGGCTGAATTGCGGCGTGACGTGCGGTTTCACCGGCTGGACAAGTCGGGCGGGTCCTCACGAACCCAGACAGAATCCTCCGCACCGAAACTTTCAGACCTCTCGTGCGAGGGGTCGCACCCCGAGGAGACCTCGTGCCACTCACGTCTCGCGCGATGGGCTGGCTGCGGACGACAGCCATCACCGCCGCTGTCGCACTCGCCCTGCCGACCGCGCTGCCCGCAGCCGCAACCACTCCCGGGCACCTCGCCGCGCCCGCCACCGCGTCGACCGTCCAGCCTGCGAGCACCCCGGTGCCGCACGTGGGCACGCCGTTCGTCTGGGGCAGCGGCACCGTCGGGGGCTCGCTCGAGGTCGTCTCCGCCGGGTGGACGGCCACCCCGGACACGACGACGTTCGCGTGGCTGCGCGACGGGCAGCCGATCGCGGGCGCGACCGGCCGGACCTACTCCCCCGTCACCGCCGACCTCGGCGCGCTCCTCACGGTGCAGGAGACCGCGACGCTGGCCGGCTCGACGACGACCCTCACCTCGAACGCGGTACGCGTCGGCGAGGAGGGCCTGCAGGCCTATCGGCTCTCGGGCTTCGACGGTGTCGCCGACGTCGGCGGCACGCTCACCCCGAAGACGGCGACGTGGTACGACCCGCAGCCCACGTCGGTCACCTACGTCTGGATGCGGAACGACCAGCCGCTGCCGGGCCGTGTCGGCGGGTCGTACACGGTCACGGAGGCGGATCGCGGGACGACCATCTCGGTGAAGCTCGTCGCGTCGCACGGGACCTACGGCGCGACGAGCGTCAAGAACGGAGCGGCGACGATCTACTTCGGCGACCTCACCGAGGACGCACCCCCCACCCTCGCCGGGACGCCCCGTGTCGGTTCGACGCTCACGCTGCGCCTGGGCACGTCGACGCCCGAGGCGACCTCGGTGGACCCGGTGTGGGTCGTCGGCGGCAAGGTCGTCCAGCCCGACACGCCGGACGACCTCACCCTCACGCTGCGGCCCGAGCACGAGGGCAAGACCGTCACGGTCAACCAGCGGGTGTACCGCCAGTGGTGGCGCGGCACGACCTTGCGGAGCCAGGTCCTCACGGTCGGGCCGGCCGACCTCACCCTCGTCGCGCAGCCGACGATCGTCGGCGTCCCGCTCCTCGGGAGCACCCTCACCGTGGCGGGTGCCGCCTGGAGCCCGGCGGCCGACCGCACGAGCGTGCAATGGCTGCGGGACGGGGTTGCCATCCGGGGCGCGACGTCGAACCGGTACGTCCCGGTCGCGGCCGACGTCGGCGCGACGCTCACCGCCCGGGTGACGCCCCACCTCGGGGACTACCCGCCGCTGCCCGCAGAGGCGGAGGTCGGGCCGATCGCGCCGGGCGACCTCGGTGCTCCGGTCGCGTCGGTCACGGGCCTCGTCGCCGCGGGCAGCACCGTGACGGTGTCGACGGGTGCGTGGCGCGCTCCGTCCCCGACGCTCAGCTACGCGTGGCTCGTCGACGGGAAGGTCGTGGCGGGCGCGACGACGGGCACCCTCCGACTCACGGCGGCGCAGGTCGGACGGCAGCTCACGGCACGGGTCACGGCCACGGCGCCCGGGTACCGGACGGCGTCCGTGACGACGCGCTCCGTTGCGGTGCAGCCGGAGCTCACGCCCGTCACAGCGCCGTCCGTCCGGGGGACCGCGAAGGTCGGTCGGACGCTCACCGGCAGGCCGGGGACGTGGTCCGTCCCCAGCGCCCGACTCTCCTACCAGTGGCTGCGGGGCAGCAAAGCGATCGCTGGCGCGACCGCACGCACCTACACCGTGACGAAGGCGGACATCGGCACGCGGCTCTCGCTGCGCGTGACGGCGACGACGACGGCGTCGGGTACCCGCTCGGCCACCGCCCGTGCGACGACGAAGGTCGCGAAGGTCGCCCCGAAGATCACCGTGGCCCTCGCGTCCTCGACCTCGACGACCACGCGCGCGACCGTGAAGGTCCGGGTCTCGGCCCCGGTCGTCACGAAGGCCGCGCGCGGAAAGGTGACGATCTCCTGGGGGACCAAGGCCTCGCAGCGCCGGACCCTCACGCTCACCGCGAAGCGCAAGGGCCGGGTGTCGTACCGGCTTCCTGTCCTGCGCACGAAGGGGACCTACCGCATCACGGTCCGGTTCACCCCGACGTCCACGCACGGCAGGTACCTCGCGAAGGCGACGACGAAGCGCGTGCTCAAGGTCCGCTGAGCCCCGCCCGCCCGCCACCCGGGGGATGGGTGTCCGCCGATGTCCGCGGATGCTCATCCCCCGCGCCGTCACCTGCCTCGGTGGCTAGGGTCGACAGATGGCCGATCTCCACGACCTCACCGCCCTCGCCCTTGCCCGAGCCGTGCGCGACGGCGAGGTCGGCGCGGTCGAGGTCACCGAGCACGCCCTCGAGCGCGCGGCA
>JAFABT010000113.1 GCA_023425905.1 Actinomycetes bacterium
GCCGAGCCGCAGGGCCTGCTGTCACGCCTGCGGCAGCGGTGGTCGCCGTCGCGGACGCGCCGGTCGGACCGGCCGACGTCCCCATGATCCCGGCCGTCGCCGAGGGCGCGGCCGAACAGCTCGACCTCACTCCCGTCGACCCTGCGGTCTTCGAGCTGCCGGACAGCGGTGACGAGGACGAGCGGTCGGACGGCTCGGGGACGCGGGGCACCTCGCAGCCCGACGAGGACGGGGAGGCGTGACGAGACCCACATCCGTCCGGGGCGCCTTCAGGCCGGGTCAAGTTTGACCGGTTGCAGCGTGGCCTCTATTCTTGAATGTCGGCGCGCGTGACGCGCGGACTCGTTGATCCCCCCAGTGCCCGTGGTCGCACTTCCGTGCGCGCCGCGTGCGGCGCTGGTTACCGAGCAGAGATGAGCAGAACGTGGTGTACGCGATCGTGAAGGCCGGCGGCCGTCAGGAGAAGGTGGCCGTGGGCGACGTCGTCGTCGTCGACCGTCTGTCGGCGCAGGCGGGCGACTCCGTCCAGCTTCCCGCCCTGCTCCTCGTCGACGGGGAGAAGGTGACCACCGACGCGGACGCGCTCGCGAAGGTGACGGTCACGGCGGAGGTCGTCCGGGACGAGAAGGGCCCGAAGATCGACATCCTCAAGTACAAGAACAAGACCGGCTACCGCAAGCGCCAGGGTCACCGGCAGCAGCTGACCCGCCTCAAGGTCACCGGCATCAAGTAAGGCCCCCGGCCCCCACCCACCGTCTTCGGCAGCACGAAAGCAGGTTTGTCATGGCACATAAGAAGGGCGCAAGCTCCTCTCGCAACGGCCGCGACTCGAACGCGCAGCGCCTCGGCGTCAAGCGTTTCGGTGGCCAGGTCGTCAACGCCGGCGAGATCATCGTCCGCCAGCGTGGCACGCACTTCCACCCCGGCCTCAACGTGGGCCGTGGCAAGGACGACACGCTCTTCGCGCTCGCCGCGGGTGCGGTTCAGTTCGGCACGCGTCGGGGCCGCAAGGTCGTCGACATCGTCGCCGCCTGACATACGGCTTCCGCGAAGGGGCGCACCGCACGGTGCGCCCCTTCGTCGTGCTTCCCGACTGGGAGCACACTGAGATCGATCAACACAGGAGGTGCTCGTGGCCAGCTTCGTCGACCGCGTCGTGCTGCACGCGGCAGGCGGTGACGGTGGCGACGGCTGCGCGTCCATCCGCCGAGAGAAGTTCAAGCCCCTCGCCGGCCCTGACGGGGGCAACGGCGGCACCGGCGGATCGGTGATCCTCGAGGTCGATCCCCAGACGACGACGCTGCTCGACCTTCACCACAGTCCCCACCGTCGCGCGACGAGCGGGCAGGCCGGTGCGGGGGACAACCGCGCGGGCGCCGCCGGCGGGGACCTCGTCGTCGCCGTGCCCGAGGGCACGGTCGTCAAGTCGACGGACGGCGAGGTGCTCGCGGACCTCGTCGGCGCCGGCACGCGCTACGTCGTCGCGGGCGGCGGGCACGGCGGGCTGGGCAACGCCGCGCTGTCCTCGCCCCGGCGCAAGGCCCCCGGTTTCGCGCTGCTCGGCGAGCCCGGCGATGCGCGCGACGTCGTGCTCGAGCTCAAGACGATCGCCGACGTCGCCCTCGTGGGCTACCCGAGCGCGGGCAAGTCGAGCCTCATCGCGGCCATCTCTGCGGCTCGCCCCAAGATCGCCGACTATCCCTTCACGACGCTCGTCCCCAACCTCGGCGTCGTCCAGGCGGGCGACGCGCGCTTCACGGTCGCCGACGTCCCCGGCCTCATCCCTGGGGCGAGCGAGGGCAAGGGCCTCGGCCTGGAGTTCCTCCGCCACATCGAGCGGTGCTCCGTCCTCGTCCACGTGCTCGACTGCGCGACGCTCGAGCCGAACCGGGACCCGCTCTCCGACCTCGACACGATCGAGACCGAGCTCGCCGCCTACGGGGGAGACCTCGGCATCGAGGGTGGTCGGGTGCCGCTGCGCGACCGGCTGCGCCTCGTCGTGCTCAACAAGATCGACGTCCCCGAGGCGCGTGAGCTCGCCGAGCTCGTCCGGCCGTACCTCGAGGAGCGTGGCCTCGACGTCTTCGAGATCTCCGCGGTCTCGCACGAGGGCCTGCGTCCGCTCACCTTCGCCCTCGCGAAGCTCGTCGACGAGGCCCGGCGCGCGCAGCCTGCGCCGGCGCCCGCGCGCACGGTCATCCGGCCGCGCGCGGTCGACGACGCCGGCTTCACGGTCACGCGCCGCACGGACGGCGACCACGAGTACTTCCAAGTGGTTGGCGTCAAGCCGGAGCGGTGGGTCCGCCAGACGAACTTCACGAACGACGAGGCCGTGGGCTACCTCGCCGACCGTCTCGCGCGAATCGGCATCGAGGACGCGCTGTTCAAGGCCGGGGCCGTCGCCGGGGCGGAGGTCGTCATCGGTGAGGGCCCGCGTGGCGTGGTCTTCGACTGGGAGCCCACGCTGCAGTCGGGTTCGGAGCTGCTCGGCGGGCCGCGCGGAACCGACACGCGTCTCGAACAGGTTGACGCGCGACGCACGACGGGTGAGCGCCGCCGGCAGTACAACGAGCGGATGGACGCGAAGGCGGAGGCCCGCGCGGAGCTGTGGACCGAGCGTGAGGCCGGTGTCTGGACCGAGGACGATGACGCCTGACGCGGCGACGACGCGCGGGCCGGACGCTGCGGGCGTGAGCGTCGCGCTGACCGCCGAGCGGAGCCATGTCGCGGACGCGGCGCGCGTCGTCGTCAAGGTCGGCTCCTCGTCGCTCACCGCGGCAGACGGCCGCCTCGACGTCGGAGCGCTGCACGCGCTCGTCGACGTGCTCGCCGCACGTCACGCGGCGGGGCAGCAGCTCGTCCTGGTGACCTCGGGTGCGATCGCCGCAGGGCTCGCCCCGCTCGGGCTCTCGGCGCGCCCGAAGGACCTCGCGACGGCGCAGGCAGCGGCGTCGGTCGGGCAGGGACTCCTCGTCGCGCGGTACACCGAGGCGTTCGCCCGGCACGGCATCCGCGTCGGGCAGGTGCTCCTCACCGCTGAGGACACGATCCGTCGGGCGCACTACCGCAACGCGCAGCGGGCCCTCGAGCGGCTCCTCGAGATGGGCGTCGTGCCCGTCATCAATGAGAACGACGCCGTCGCGACAGGCGAGATCCGCTTCGGTGACAACGACCGGCTCGCCGCGCTCGTCTCGCACCTCGTGCGGGCCGACGCGATGGTGCTGCTCACGGACGTCGACGGCCTCTACGACGCCCCGCCCGGGCGGCCCGGCGCACGGCGGATCGCCGAGGTGCGCTCCGCGCTCGACCTCGAGGGCATCGAGGTGACGGGCCGCGGGTCTGCGGTCGGGACGGGCGGGATGCTCACGAAGCTCGACTCGGTGCGGATGGCGACCGGCTCGGGCATCCCCGTCGTCCTCACCGCGGCGGCCCACGCGGGCGCGGCGCTCGCCGGACAGGACACCGGGACGTGGTTCTCGCCGTTCGGAAAGCGTGGCTCGGCGAAGGCGATGTGGGTCGCGCACGCGGCCCAGACGCACGGTTCGGTTCACCTCGACGCCGGTGCCGTGCGTGCCGTCCTCGGCGGCAAGGCATCGCTGCTCGCGGCGGGCGTGACGGGCGTCGACGGCGACTTCGCCGCGGGTGAGGTCGTCGACCTCGTCGGGCCCGACGGTCGCGCCGTCGCGCGCGGCGTCGTCGGCTTCGACTCCGGTGAGCTCCCCGCCGTCATGGGTCGCACGACGAGCGAGCTGCGCGAGACGCTCGGCGAGGGCTACGACCGGACCGTCGTCCACCGCGACGACCTTGTCCTGCTGCGCAAGCGCACCTGACGTCCGCGGGGCGGCCCCCTCATCGACCCCTCCAGGGGACCGGGCTATCGTGGTCCGATGACCACGACGACCTCTGCACCCGGCACGGGTGACCTCCGCGTCCCTGCTCCTGCTGCGTCCGACGGGCTCGCCCCGGACGACGTGACGGCGGCCGTCGAGGACGTCGCTCGCCGCGCGCAGGCGGTCGCCCCCGTGATCGCCGCGGCGACGCGTGGTGTGAAGGACGCGGCGCTCCTGGCACTCGCTGACGCGCTCGTCGCCGCGACCGACGAGATCGTCGCAGCCAACGCGATCGACCTTGAGCGTGGACGGGAGAACGGCACCTCGCCCGGGCTGCTCGATCGCCTCGCACTCGACGCGGGGCGCATCGCGGCGATCGCGGACGCGCTCCGCGAGCTCGCGGCTCTGCCCGACCCCGTCGGTGAGGTCGTGCGCGGCTCGAGGCTCCCCAACGGCCTTGAGCTCGTCCAGCGGCGCGTGCCGATGGGCGTCGTCGGCATGATCTACGA
>JAFABT010000121.1 GCA_023425905.1 Actinomycetes bacterium
ATGGATAACGACGGCGGCACCACCGCCATCATCAAGGGCCTTGGCCGCATCGGCGGCAAGTGGGCGGTTATTGTTGCTTCTGACAACAAGAAGCTCGCCGGCGCCTGGATTCCCGGTCAGGCCGATAACCTGCTGCGCGCTTCCGACACCGCCAAGCGCCTGCGCATTCCGCTGGTTTATGTCTTGAATTGCTCGGGCGTTAAGCTTGACGAGCAGGAGAAGGTTTACCCCAACCGCCGCGGCGGCGGCACCCCCTTCTATCGCAACGCCGAGCTGGCCCAGATGGGCATTCCGGTATTGGTTGCGATTTACGGCACCAACCCCGCGGGCGGCGGCTATCACTCGATTAGCCCGACCATTCTGATCGCGCATGCCGATGCGAATATGGCGGTTGGCGGCGCAGGCATTCTCGGCGGCATGAACCCTAAGGGCTATGTCGATGAGGAGAGTGCGATGGCGCTGATTGAAGCAACCGAGAACGGCCCCGAAGTGGCGCCCCCCGGTGCTGTCGGCGTGCACCACAACCAGACCGGTTTCTTCCGCGAGGTTTACGCCGAGGAGCAGGGCGTGCTTGAAGCCATCAAGAAATACATGGAATATGCGCCTTCTTACAATTTGGAGTATTTCCGTGTTGATGAGCCCCGTGAGCCGCAGTTTGATGTCAACGAGCTTTACAGCATCGTGCCCACCAACCAGAAGAAGACCTACAACACCTATGAGGTGCTGGCCCGCATCTTTGATAACTCCGAGTTCTTCGAGTACAAGAAGGGTTACGGCCCCGAGATGATCACCGGCCTTGCCAAGATGGACGGCCTGCTGGTCGGTGTTATCGCCAATGCGCAGGGCCTGCTGATGAACTACCCCGAGTACAAGGGCGAGGGCGCGATGGGCATTGGCGGCAAGCTTTACCGCCAGGGCCTGATCAAGATGAACGAGTTTGTCACCCTGTGCGCCCGTGACTGCATTCCGCTGGTCTGGATTCAGGATACCACCGGCATCGACGTCGGCGACCCGGCCGAGTGCGCCGAGCTGCTGGGCTTGGGCCAGGGCCTGATCTACTCGATTCAGAAGTCCGACATGCCCTCTCTCGAGATTACGCTGCGCAAGGGCACCGCTGCGGCGCACTATGTGCTGGGCGGCCCGCAGGGCAACGACACCAACGTGTTCTCGCTTGGCACTGCTGCCACCGAGATTTACGTTATGCACGGTGAGACCGCCGCTGCGGCGATGTATTCGCGCAGACTGGTCAAGGACCACAAGGCCGGCAAGGACATCGGCCCGATCATCGAGAAGATGAACGAGCTCATCCGCGAGTACGCCGAGAAATCCAGCCCCTTCTACTGCGAGAAGGACGGCTTTGTCGACAAGATTGTCGATATGAATATGCTGCGTCCTTATATCAAGGCGTTCGCCAGCGCATATTATCAGAATCCCAAGGCGGTCTGCCCCTTCCATCAGATGCTGGCCCCCAGAACCATGCGGGATTATGAAACCTTCACCAAGAAGTAAAACGATTTGATTGATGCCGCGCTGCGCCCGTGTTCGGGTGCGGCGCGGCTCCGGAGAGATAGGTTATGAGCGATATCATTACAATGGGCATCGACGTCGGTTCCACCGCGTCAAAATGCATTGTTCTCAAGAACGGCAAGGAGATTATCGGCAAAGCGCTGATTCCGGTTGGCGCCGGTACCAGCGGCCCCGATCGCGTGGTCAAGGAGATTGTCGAAACCACCGGCATCAGGCTTGAGGATATGAACTATATTCTGGCCACCGGCTATGGCCGAAACTCGATTTCATTTGCAAACCAGCAGATGAGCGAGCTTTCATGTCATGCCAAGGGTGCATATTTTCTGTTCCCAGAGGTTCATACCGTCATCGATATCGGCGGTCAGGACGTCAAGGTGATGCAGATTGAAAACGGCGCAATGGTCAACTTCCAGATGAACGACAAATGTGCCGCCGGCACCGGCCGTTTTCTGGACGTCATGGCCCGCGTGCTCGAGGTCAAGGTCAGCGACCTGGCCATGCTGGGCTCCCATTCGACCAAGCGGGTGGCAATTAGTTCAACCTGCACCGTTTTTGCGGAGTCCGAGGTCATTTCTCAGTTGGCGCAGAACACGGACAAATGCGATATTATCAACGGCATACATCATTCCGTGGCCAGCCGCGTTGTCGGCCTGGCACACCGCGTAGGCGTTCGCGACATGGTGGTTATGACCGGCGGCGTCGCTCAGAATGAGGGCGTTGTCAAGGCTCTTGAAGAGGAGTTGGGACACACCATCCATACCTCTCCCCTCACGCAGTATGTTGGCGCACTGGGTGCTGCGCTGTTTGCTTATCAAAAATGTCTTAAGAATTTATCGGATTAAGGCACTGCCTTATGCGGCGCCGCATCCGAACGAATTTGGAGGTATGATTTATCATGGCTGAAACTGAAAAGACCACAGCGGCTGCCCCTGAGGCGGCACCGGTCAAAAAGGCCCCCAAGCCGGTCAGCCCCGGCACACAGGCGCTGCGCGACGTTGTCTCCAACGTTTACGCGGCCGCTTGGAAGGCTAAGGAGGAAGGACGCCCCGTGGGCTGGTCCTCTTCCAAGTTCCCCTGCGAGATTACCGAGGCGCTCGGTCTCG
>JAFABT010000131.1 GCA_023425905.1 Actinomycetes bacterium
GCGACGCCCTCGCTCGCCGACACCCCTCCGCGGCAGTCCCCTGCGCGTCGACGCCGCCTGCTGCTCCGCCCGTCAGCCGTCGACCGCGCTCCACCGCGTCCCGCGGGTCCGCAGCGCGTTCACCGCGGCACGCGCAGCCATGAAGACCACCGCGAAGGCGAGCCACAGCGCGACGAGGCCTCCCGCGTCGTGCGGGGCCCGCCAGGCCACGAGGCCGGCGAGCGGGGCGTAGACGGCGAGGGTGACCATCCCCGCCCACGCGAGGTAGCGGCCGTCGCCGGCGCCGATGAGCACCCCGTCGAGGACGAACACCCACCCCGCGAGCGGCATCGCGACCGCGCACACGAGCAGGGCCGCGGTCACGGCCGACCGCACCCCGGGGTCGGGCGTGAAGAGCGCTGGCAGCCACGGCGCCGATGCGGCGAGCAGCCCGCCGATGACGGCGCCCGCCCCCACACCCCAGCGGGTGACGCGCGCCTGGACCGCCCGGGCCTCGGCGACCTGTCCCGCGCCGAGGCGGTTCCCGACGAGGGCCTGGGCCGCGATCGCGACCGCGTCGAGGATGTACGCCGCGAGGTTCCACATCGACATGACGACCTGGTGGCCGGCGAGCTGGGTGGCACCGAGCCCCGCGGCGACGGTCACGGTGAGCAGGAGCGCGAGGCGCAGCGACGCGGTGCGGACGAGCAGCGGCACCCCCGCGCGCACCTGGCCGAGGACGCCCGAGGCCGCGGGACGCAGCCTGGCCCCCGCCTCCCGGGCAGCCCTGCCCACGACGATCGCGAGCGCGGCGCCCATCCCCAGCTGCGCGAGCGCCGTCGAGAGCCCCGAGCCCGCGATGCCGAGCCCTGCGGGGTGCACGAGCAGGACGCAGAGGACCGCGTTGACGACGGCGCCCGTCACGGCGACCTTGAGCGGGGTCCGGGTGTCCTGTGCGCCGCGGAGCGCTCCGGTCGCCGCGAGGACGACGAGCATGCCGGGCAGCCCTGCGGCGGACCAGCGCAGGTAGGACACCGCGTGCGGCGCGGTCGCGGCGTCGGCTCCGAGGGCCACGGCTGCCCACGGCGCGCTCCACCACACGGCGACCGCGAGCACGACCCCGAGGCCCGCGGCGAGCCACATGCCGTCGACTCCGAGGGTGAGCGCGCCGCGCGTGTCTCCCGCCCCGAGGCGCCGCGCGACCGACGCCGTCGTCGCGTAGGCGAGGAACACGCACATGCCGACGGCGGTGAGGAGGATCGTCGACGCGAGCGAGAGTCCCGCGAGCGGGACGGCCCCGTCGTCGAGGTGGCCGACGACGGCCGTGTCGACGAGGACGAAGAGCGGCTCGGCGACGAGCGCGCCCAGGGCGGGGACGGCGAGGCTCAGGATGCGACGGTCGAGGGGCCCGAGACGCCGCGGCCGGGATGTGGGCGGCGCGTCCTCCCCGGGGGTCGTGGGCTGGGGATCGACGCCCACCCGCGCACCTCCCCACTCGTCCGGCCCGGCCGGTCCGCGGGCCCCGCCGCACGGAGAAATCTCTGGATGAAGTCCTGCGCCCACACCCCTGGCCTGGGGCGCACGTCGAGCCGCGGTCGTGTCACTGCAGGTCAGAGCGATGTCAGCGGCGGTTCCACGAGGGCGATCCGGCGGTCCCCCGCCCAGGTTCCACAGTGATCCTATCTTTTCCACACAGCTGTCCACACCTGGGGACACCCTTGACCGCGCCTCACCCACACCCTGTGCGCAACCCCTGGGGACGGCCCGCTCACGACCGCCTGCGCGGACGGATATGGTCGTGCGACAGTGGGTCCGCCAGCCCGCCGCGCGCCCGCTGCGCCGGTGTCGGAGGCGCACGGTAGACAGGGCCTGAACCCGCACGGGGCAGGCGAGGAAGGACGGCTGGGCACCAGTGACGATCGAGGACCTCGAACGCACCTCACGCTCCGGGGCGAGCCCGGGCCTCGACCGCACCCCGCCGCAGGACGTCTCCGCCGAGCAGTCCGTCCTCGGCGGCATGATGATCTCCAAGGACGCGATCGCCGACGTCGTCGAAGAGGTGCGCGCGTCCGACTTCTACCGCCCGGCGCACGAGCTCGTCTACGACGCGATCCTCGACCTCTACGGCCGTGGGGAGCCGGCAGACGCGATCACCGTCGCCGCCGAGCTCACCAAGCGCGGCGAGATCTCCCGCATCGGCGGAGCGCCCTACCTCCACACCCTCATCTCGCAGGTTCCCACCGCTGCCAACGCGGGCTACTACGCCCGCATCGTGCGCGAGCGCGCGATCCTGCGCCGCCTCGTCGAGGCCGGCACCCGCATCGTCCAGCTCGGCTACGCGACCGACGGCGGTGAGGTCGAAGAGCTCGTCAACAACGCGCAGGCCGAGGTCTACGCGGTCACCGAGCGCCGCACGAGCGAGGACTACCTCCCCATCGGCGAGGCCCTGGGCCCGACGATCGACGAGATCGAGGCGGCCGGCTCCCGCGGCGAGGGCCTCACCGGCGTGCCGACGGGCTTCCTCGAGCTCGACGAGCTGACGAACGGCCTCCACGGCGGTCAGATGATCGTCGTCGCCGCGCGACCCGCGATGGGAAAGTCGACCTTGGGCGTCGACATCCTGCGCAGCGCCTCGATCAAGCACAACCTGCCCTCGGCGATCTTCTCCCTCGAGATGAGCCGCAACGAGATCACGATGCGCATCCTCGCCGCCGAGGCCCGGGTGCGGCTGCAGAAGTTGCGCAGCGGCAAGATGGACGGCCGCGACTGGGACAAGATCGCGGCGGTCCACGGCAAGCTCGCGAGCGCCCCGCTGTTCATCGACGACTCGCCCAACCTCACGCTCACCGAGATCCGCGCGAAGTGCCGCCGGCTCAAGCAGCAGCACGGGCTGAGCATCGTCGTCATCGACTACCTGCAGCTCATGACGTCGGGCAAGCGCGTCGAGTCGCGCCAGCAGGAGGTCTCGGAGTTCTCCCGTGCGCTCAAGCTGCTCGCGAAGGAGCTCGAGGTCCCGGTCATCGCGATCTCCCAGCTGAACCGTGGCCCTGAGCAGCGCACGGACAAGAAGCCTCAGGTCTCCGACCTGCGCGAGTCCGGCTCGATCGAGCAGGACGCCGACATGGTCATCCTGCTCCACCGCGAAGAGCTCTACGAACCCGAGGGCCCCCGCGCCGGCGAGGCCGACCTCATCGTCGCCAAGCACCGTAACGGCCCGACGAAGACGATCGCCGTCTCGAGCCAGCTGCACTACGCGAAGTTCGACAACCTCGGCCGCGAGGCCGACGCGTTCTGACCGCCAAGCCCGGCGGCCCTCACGACGACGTCTCGGGGTCACCGTCGGTCCGCGCGCACCCCGCCTCCGAGGTGGGCTCGATGACGTAATGGGTGTGCCACGTAGTGACGTACTCCTCACCACCGAGCTCATAGACGATGTCGATTCCGGACGTGAGGCTACAGAGCGCTGGGTCGGGCTGAGCGAGCCCGACGACGAGGTTCACCCGCTCTCCCGGAGCGATCGATGCCCCGATCGCCTCGATCGTGCGATCCCACAGGCGGCCGGTCCGCTCGTACATGTCGTCCTCAGGGCGGGGCGGGACGGGGTACCCGGTCCCGGCGACCTCGGACTCGGGCGACTCGAGTCGGAGCATCCGGGTGAGACCAACCTTGGCGTTCTGCGGATCGCGCACGGTGATGCGGGAGATGACTGCCTCCTCCGAGTCGGAGGTGTTCGTGAGCCGAATATTCCCGACGGCGCGTTCGCGTCCATCGTGCTCGGCGACGAGGCCGACGACGCGAAGCGCCGTATCCGACGTCATGTTGATGAGCGGCCCGTCCGGAGACGAGGCCGGTGCGCAGCCCGCAAGAAGGAGCAGTGTTATCGCCGCGCCGCACCACACACGTGTGAATGACACTGTCAATCCGCTCTACTTGATCACGATATCGCCGGTCAGCGGATCCTCCGGGAGTGCGCCCTTGACGATCGGGCGCGCCCAAGAATTTGATGAGACAGCCGGAAACGTCTGGGTTGGGAAGTCGTCGGTGCCTGAAGTATCTGGAACCGCAGATGCTAGGGATGCTCCGCTTAGCAGGGCGCCTGCCGCACAGAAGACGACACGCAGTCTTCGCGAAACACTCTGAGCCATCTGTTCCCGCTGTTGATGGATTTCTTCCCGGTACCGGGGGGAACCGTACTCTTCGCTCCTCACCCCGTCAACGGGATCTAACTGCCTGCTCACGACAGATCTGTTCGAGGCTCGATCCCCACGCTTCGTGCTCTGCTGCCGGGAACTCGCCAGTCTCGGTGTGTAGTCGGCAATTGCTGAGCCGTTCGACCTCATGCGTCATCGCGCTCTCCACGTCGTCGATGCGTCCTCCATGGCCCACCGCGCAGACCAGCTCGATCGCGAACAACAACATGGCTATCTCGTCCATGGCGTGGTCGAGCTAGCCCCAGACGGTCCATTCGAGGGTCGAGTCCCGAGGACCGCGAGGAGACCGGCCCTATCCGCCGATGGGGGACCCTTTGCCCGGCCGCGACCCCACATAGACCTTCGTTGTGCTGCTCAGAATCCCGCTGCCCCACGGGATATCCGAGCACCATGCAAGTGCGGCGTCATTCTCTGTGCCTCGCGCCGCCGAGCCCCGCACGCACGAAGGCCCGGACCCCCTCGCGGGGTTCCGGGCCTTCGTCGTCACGCGACCTGAGTCACGCGGCGTGAGTCACTTCGCGGCGACGACCTTGACGTCGATCTTCGCGGAGACCTCGGGGTGCAGGCGGACCTGCACGGTGTACTCGCCGGTCGACTTGATCGGCTGCCCGACCTCGATCTTGCGGCGGTCGACCGTGGTCGCACCGGCCGCGGCGACCGCGTCAGCGATCTCTGCGGTCGAGACTGCCCCGAACAGGCGACCCTGCGGGCCAGCCTTGACCGTGACCGTGACGGCCTTCGACTGCAGCGAGTCGCGGGCGGCCTTGGCCTCGTCGAGCGTCGCGATCTCGCGCGCCTTGCGGGCCTTGCGCAGCGCCGACACCTGGGACTCCGCGCCCTTGCTCCACGGCGTGGCGAGGCCACGCGGGAGAAGGAAGTTGCGGGCGTACCCGTCCTTGACGTCGACGACGTCGCCGGGGGTGCCGAGGCCGGTGACCTCGTGGGTGAGGATCAGCTTTGCCATGTCTCTTCTCCTCCTGCTCAGCGCGCCGAGGACGAGTACGGCAGCAGGGCCATCTCGCGGGCGTTCTTGACGGCACGGGCGATCGCCCGCTGCTCCTGGACGCTCACGCCGGTGACGCGACGCGCACGGATCTTCCCGCGGTCGGAGATGAACTTGCGCAGAAGCGTCGTGTCCTTGTAGTCGATGACGTCGATCTTCGCGGACTTGAGCGGGTTCTGCTTCTTCTTGGGCTTACGGATAACGGCCTTGGCCATCGTGGTGCTCCTTGTGAGGAATGCGTGGAGCCCGGGGCGTTGCCGTGCCCCGGGATGGGGTGTGAAGGGTGCGGGTCAGAACGGGGGCTCGTCCGAGTACGACGTGGACGCACCGCCGGACGGCGCCGTGGTCGCCCACGGGTCGTCCTGCTGCGCGCCGCCGCCGCCTCCGGAGAAGCCGCCGCCACCGCCGCCGCCCGAGAAACCGCCACCGCCGCCGCCACCCGAGCGTTGTGCGCGGGTGACCTTCGCAGAGGCGTACCGGAGCGAGGGGCCGATCTCGTCGACCTGGAGCTCGACGACGGTGCGCTTCTCGCCCTCGCGGGTCTCGTACGACCGCTGGACCAGCCGGCCGGTCGCGACGACGCGAGTGCCCTTCGTGAGTGACTCCGCGACGTTCTCGGCAGCCTCTCGCCAGATCGAGCAGCGCATGAACAGGGTGTCCCCGTCCTTCCACTCGTTGCTCTGGCGGTCGAACGTCCGGGGCGTCGAGGCGATGGTGAAGTTGGCAACGGCAGCGCCCGAGGGGGTGAAGCGAAGCTCCGGGTCCCCCGTGAGGTTGCCGATCACCGTGATGACGGTCTCACCAGCCATGTGTGCTCCTTCGTCGACGTGAGGTGGTCGTGTCGCTCGGTCGGTTGTCTAGCTGACGCTCACTTGGCGTCGGCGCGCAGGACCTTCGTGCGCAGGACGACCTCGTTGAGGCCGAGCTGGCGGTCGAGCTCCTTGGCGGTCGCGGGGCTCGCCTTGAAGTCGACGACTGCGTAGATGCCCTCGGACTTCTTCTGGATGTCGTATGCAAGACGACGACGGCCCCAGATGTCGACCTTCTCGACAGAACCGCCCTCGGTCGAGACGACCGAGAGGTACTTGTCGAGCGAGGGAGCGACGGTGCGCTCGTCGATCTCGGGGTCGAGGATGATCATCAACTCGTACTGACGCAGGCTCATACCCACCTCCTACGGACTCAGCGGTCACGGAATTTCCGTGACAGGAGGGTGTTGCGTCCGCTGCGTGCGGCCGACGCCCGATGGCGGGCACGGCTGATCGCACACAGCAAGGGGTCAGACTACCCGGACGTGAGC
>JAFABT010000147.1 GCA_023425905.1 Actinomycetes bacterium
CCTCACGGTCTCGCGCGGGCGCGCCTCCCGGCCCGGCGCGGGCCGCGTCACCCCCGGTCCGACGGTCAGGACCCGTCGCGCTGGTTCTCCAGCCGCTCGGTCGTGAAACGGACGTCGTCGAACCGGACCGTGCAGCCCTCGCCGGTCGGCGACTGGCCCTCGAAGCCGACCCGCGCGTCGACGAGGCCGTCGAGCGCGAACACCCGGACGAGGTGCCACACGGCGCCGTCCGTCGAGTGGTGCAGGGCGATGGTGCCGCCGATGCGGGCGACCCGGAGCCACACGCTCTGGCCGTCGATGATCGCGCCGTTCGCGTCGTCCGACACCCCACGGTTGACGACGGAGACGATCATCGGCTCGCCCGCGGGGGTGAGCTCGAAGCACAGCTTGGACCAGCGTCGGTCGTCGACCCAGACGAGCAGAACCCCGGCGTCGAAGGTCGACTGGAAGTCGACCGTGACGCGCGCGCTCAGCTGGAAGTCGCCGGCCGGCGGCGTGCCCAGCAGCGTCGAGGCGTTGAGGACGACGCCCGCGCCCGCCGCCGCACCCGGCTCCGCGTCGACCATCGCGGGGTCGATGAAGATGTCCGTGCGCGCCTCCGAGGTGACGCTGAGGGCACCCGCCTCGTCGACGGTCCACCGCGGTCCGGCGGAGGGGGTGAGGGTGAAAGGGACTCCGGGGACGGAGAGGGTCGTCATGGGGGGTGACCTCCAGGTCTGCTCGGACGCCTGCCGATGTGCTCGCGCTGGCGGCCTGAGGCTAGCCCAGATGAAGATGCGCGCGCCTGCTCGCGGGGAGATGATCGCGCCGCGGCTGCGTCCGCGGTCGCGCTCGGGGCAGTGAGGACAGGGGGAGACATGGGACACGTGAGCGTGCGGCCCACTGGGGGGTCGACGGCAGAGCCGGTCGAGCTGTACTACGAGGACCACGGGTCGGGGCAACCCGTCGTCCTCATCCACGGGTATCCGCTCGACGGGCATTCCTGGGAGCGGCAGACGGTTGCGCTCCTCGACGCCGGGTTCCGCGTCGTCACGTACGACCGCCGTGGCTTCGGCCGCTCGACAGCGGCGGTCACGGGATACGACTACGACACCTTCGCCGACGACCTCGACGCGGTGCTCACGCAGCTCGACCTCACCGACGCCGTCCTCGTCGGCTTCTCGATGGGGTCCGGCGAGGTCGTGCGCTACGTCGGCCGCCACGGCACGAGCAAGATCGCCAGGGTCGCGCTGCTCGGCGCGCTCCAGCCGTTCCTCCTCCACACCGACGACGACCCGTACGGGCTTCCGCCCGAGGTCTTCGAAGACCTCGCGACGTCGGCGCAGGAGGATCGCTACGCCTGGTTCGAGTCGTTCTTCGCGGACTTCTACAACACCGACGAGACGCTCGGCAGCCGGCTGAGCGAGGCCGCGCTGCGCGGGAGCTGGAACGTCGCCGTGCGCTCGGCCCCGTGGGCGGCGTGGGCGGTCGTCCCGACGTGGCACACGGACTTCCGGGACGACGTCGCCGCGATCGACGTGCCGACGCTCGTCGTCCACGGCACGGCCGACCGGATCCTGCCGATCGACGCGACCGCCCGGCGGCTCCGGGAGTCGATGCCGGACGCGACCTACGTCGAGGTCGAGGGCGCCCCCCACGGCCTGCTGTGGACGCACGCGGAGGAGGTGAACGAGGCGTTGCTCGGCTTCCTCAAGGCCTGAACGGTCAGGGGACGCGTGACGCGACCGGCAGCGCGCCCGCCCACCCTCCGACGACGAGGTCGGCGCGGCCCTGCGTCGCGCGCACGAGGGTCGCGTTCGGCCCGTCGACGTCGCGCGCCCACGCCACGGCGGCGTCATGGCTGCGGCCGAAGCGCTCGTGTCGTGCGACGAGGCGACCCTCCCGGGTCTCCTCGTCGACCTCGACGAACCACACCTCGTCGAGCTGCGCACGGACGTCCGCCCAACCGGGGGTCTCGAGCAGGAGGTAGTTGCCCTCGGTGAGCACGACGTCGACGTCGGGCGGCACGTCGACCGCACCGGCGATCGGCTCCTCGAGGTCGCGCCGGAACTCCGGCGCGTGGACGACGTGGTCCGGCCGTGCACGCAGCCGCGCGAGCAGGGCGACGTACCCGTGCACGTCGAAGGTGTCCGGCGCGCCCTTGCGATCCGCGCGCCCCAGTGCCTCGAGCCGGGTCTGGGCCAGGTGGAACCCGTCCATCGGCACGAGCCGCGCACGCGACCCGAGGGCGGCGAGGAGCGTCGCCGCGAGCGTCGACTTGCCTGCACCCGGCGCACCCGTGAGTCCGACGAGCGCGCGGGCGCCGCCGGCCGTGAGCGCGAGCACCCGTTGCGCGAGCTCCTCGACGGTCGCGTCCTGGATCGAGAGCGGGGCGGTCACCCGCCGAGAGTGGCACGCTCCGACGTCCCCGCCAACCCCACGGCCACCCGATAGCCTCGACCGCGGCGGTCGCGGATCTGCGGTCGCGTCCAGCAGCGTCGCTGACCGGAGGGTCCCGTGGACTACGTCATCGCAGCCTTCCGGCTGTTCGTCGCCTTTCTCGCCCTCATGGGGACGAAGGACATCCTCCTCACCGGGGACCTCGACGGCCTCGTCTACTTCACGAACCAGTCCGGCCTCGCGCTCGCGGTCGTCATGGTGTGGGGTGCGCTGTCCTCCCTCGGCCTCGTGCGCCGCCCGCCCGCGTGGTTCAAGGGCGCGGTCGTGCTCTTCCTCGTCATCACCGCGCTCGTGAGCCTCGTCGTCCTCGAGCCCGAGGCGGCCGACGCGCCGGCGCTCGTCCTCGGCCTCACGTCGGGGACGATCGAGCACGAGCTCAACCCTGCGCTCGCGGTCCTCGACTTCCTCCTGCTCGATGCGCATCGACGTCTGCGGTGGCGTACGGCGGCGCTGTGGCTGCTCTACCTCGTCGCGTACGCGACGTTCACGACGATCCGCGCGGAGGTGCTCGCGACGCCGCACTACCCGTACGGGTTCGTCGACGTCGGTGAGCTGGGCTGGGGCGGGTTCGCGCTCAACATCGCGATGTACGGCCTGGGCTTCTACGTGCTCGGGCTCCTCGTCGTCGCGGTCGACCGGTCGATGCCCGGGCGCGCGCTTGTGGGGTCCGGTGGCCGTCCGGAGCGTCCGGCCACGAACGACGCGCACGAGCCGGCGTCGAGCGGCACCTCGGGATCGTGACCCGGGCGTGCGTCGCGGGAGTAGCCTGCGCGGCATGACGTCCTCGACCTCGTCCTCGACCAGGAGCCGGAGGGCGACGGCGCCCTTCGTCGCCGCGGTCGCCCTCGCCCTGCTCACCGCAGGATGCACGGGCGGCACATCGACGCCGTCGCCCGGCGGATCGCCCTCCGGCTCGCCCGCGGTGTCGACACCCGTCGACGCGGCGTCGGCGCCCGCGCTGCGCGAGCTAGCAGGTGACCGGGTCGCCTTCGGCGTCGCGGTCGCGGGCGGCGGTCACGCCGGGATGGACCTGCCCGAGCCGCTCGTCTCCGACCCCGCGTACGCGACGCTCGTCTCGACGCACTTCAGCTCCCTCACCCCGGAGAACCAGCTCAAGTGGGAGTACGTCCGCCCGGACGAGAAGACGTTCGCGTTCGAGGGGACCGACGCGATCGTCGACTTCGCCGAGGAGCACGGGCAGGTCGTCCGCGGGCACACGCTGCTGTGGCACTCGCAGAACCCGGCCTGGCTCGAGCAGGGCGACCGTTCTGCAGCCGAGCTCCGCGAGCTGCTGCGGGCCCACGTGACGACGGTCGTGGGGCGGTACGCGGGCCGCATCGCCCAGTGGGACGTCGCGAACGAGATCTTCGACGAGCACGGTGAGCTACGCACGACGGAGAACCTCTGGCTGCGCGAGCTCGGCGTCGACGTCGTCGCCGACGTCTTCCGGTGGGCGCACGAGGCCGACCCGGAGGCGGTGCTCTTCCTCAACGACTACGACGCTGAGCGGATCGGGCCCAAGTCCGACGCGTACCTCGCGCTCGCGACCGACCTGCTCGCGAAGGACGTGCCGCTCGGTGGCTTCGGGGTCCAGGGTCATCTCGACACCGAGTACCCGTTCCCGGACGACCTCGCGGCGAACCTCCAGCGATTCGCGGACCTCGGGCTCGCGGTCGCCGTCACCGAGGCCGACGTCCGGGTACCCGTCGACTCGAGCGGGGTCGCGACGGAGGCCGACCTCGCGCAGCAGTCGGAGTACTTCACCAAGCTCCTCACCGCGTGCCTCGACGTCACCGCGTGCACCTCGTTCACTGTATGGGGCCTCACGGATGCCCACTCCTGGGTGCCGTTCTTCTTCGACGGCAAGGGTGCCGCGACGCTCCTCGACGAGGAGTGGGCGCCCAAGCCATCGTTCCTCTCGCTCTCGGAGGTGCTCACGGCCGGCTGAGCAACGTTCGACGCGCGTCGCGGCCCCCCCCCGGGCGCACCCCCCGGGGGGGCGCCCCCGGCGGGGGG
>JAFABT010000265.1 GCA_023425905.1 Actinomycetes bacterium
GCCGTACGCCGTCGTCGTGCAGGGGCCCTCGGCGGCCGCGCTCGGCCTGGGTGGGCTCCTCGTCGTCGTCGTGACGGTCGTCGTCGTGCGCGTCGTCCGCAGGCGGCGGGCCGCCGATAGGCTCGCCCCGTCCGCATCACGCTGACGCACGGCAGCCGCCGACGCACCGACGACCCGCCGACGCACCCGCCGACGCACCCGCACGCCGAGGAGCCCCGCCCATGCCCGCGTCCCCCGCACGCCCGCGCTACGCCTACCTGGGCCCGGCCGGGACGTTCACCGAGGCGGCGCTGCGGCAGGTCGCCTCGCCGGACGAGGCCGAGTACGTCCCGCAGGCGGACGTCGTCTCCGCGATTGAGGCCGTGCGCACGGGCGTCACGGAGCACGCGGTCGTCGCGATCGAGTCGACCGTCGAGGGCGGGGTCACCGCAACCCTCGACGCCCTCGCGTCGGGCGACCCGCTCGTCATCGAGCGCGAGGTGCTCGTCCCCGTCGGCTTCACGCTCGCCGCGGCCCCCGGGGTCCGGCTCGAGGACGTGCGCCGCATCTCGGCGCACCCGCACGCCTGGGTGCAGTGCAGACGTTGGCTCGCCGCGACCCTGCCGGGCGTCGTCCACGTGCCTGCGACGTCGAACACGGCCCCGGCCGCCCTCATCGCGACGCGCATCGAGGAGGGCAGGCCGGCCGCGGGACCCGACGGGCTCGGCTTCGACGCGGCGCTCGTCCCGCCGCCCGCCGTCGAGCACTACGGGCTCGCGGTGCTCGCCGACGGCGTTGCGGACAACCCGTCGGCCGTCACGCGCTTCGTCGTCGTCGGGCACCCGGGGGCCCTGCCCGCGCCGACGGGCGCCGACAAGACGACGCTCGTCGTCCATCTGCCCTCGAACAACGCCGGGGCGCTGCTCGACATGCTCGAGCAGTTCGCGACGCGCGGGGTCAACCTCTCGCGCATCGAGTCCCGCCCGATCGGTGACGAGCTCGGCCGCTACTCGTTCTCGATCGACGCCGAGGGGCACGTCGCGGAGGCCCGCGTGCGCGACGCCCTCATGGGCCTGCACCGCGTGTGCCCGCTCGTGCGCTTCCTCGGCTCCTACCCGCGCGCCGACGGCGTCGAGCCCGACGTGCGCACCGGGACGAGCGACGACGACTACGTCGCCGCGCGCCGCTGGATCGACGAGGTCACCTCGCGCTGATCCGACGTCCGCGCCAGCCGGGACTCAACCTTCCACGGGTCCGCTGCGTGTTTCCTAGTGTGAGAGTCATGAGCGAACCGCCGGTCGACCGGCGCGACGACGAGCATCTCGTCGTCAGCCCCGTCGGTCGGCTCGGCCACGGGCGGAGCAGGGACGAAGAGTTCACCGCCTTCGTGCGGGAGCACGGCTCGACCCTGCTGCGCGCGGCCTGGCTGCTCGTCGGGGACGCCCACCAGGCCGAGGAGCTCGCCCAGCAGGCGCTCGAGCGCACGTACGTGCACTGGCCGCGGGCGAGCGCGGGCGACCCGCTCGCGTACGCGAGGCGCACCCTCGTCAACCTCCGGATCGACTCGTGGCGCAGGCGCCGCCGGGAGGTGCTGCTGTCCCCCGTCGAGCTGCTCGACCACGCTCCCGACCACGTCGACCGCGACCGTGCAGGGGATCGAGACCAGCTCGTCCGGGCTCTTGCGACCCTCACGCCTCGCCAACGCCGCATCGTCGTGCTGCGCCACCTCATGGACATGTCCGAGGCCGAGGTCGCCGCGGACCTCGGCGTGAGCGTCGGGACGGTGAAGTCGACCGCGTCCCGCGCGCTCGTGCACCTGCGAACCGTGCTCGCAGCGAGCGAAGGAGCCTCCCGATGACCCTCCACGACCTTGACGACACCTTCGCCGCGGACCTGCGTGCCCGCGCGGACGCCGAGCAGCCGCGCCTCGACCTCGACCCCCTCCGCGTCGTCGCCGGTGGCCGGGCCCGTCGCCGTCGTCGCGCGATGCGGACGGGTGGGGCCGCGGCAGTGGGATGCGCGGTCGTCCTCGCTGGCCTGTTCGGGTCGGGCGTGCTCACCCCGCCCGACACCGAGCCCGCGCACCACCAGGTGCCTCGTCCATTCGGAGACACGGCGACGGTCGAGCTCGCTCCGGGCGTCGTCGCGACCAACATCCCGCCGACGCGCACGGTCGACGGCGTTCGCGTCCAGGATATGGGGTTCTCGAGTCGGCTCACGGGGCCCGACTCGGGCACCTCGCTCGGGACGGCCGTGCTCGCGGTCGACGACGACGTGACGGCGACGAACGACGCCTCTGCGTCCGAGCTCAGCGTGAGCGGGGTCGAGGACGGTCGACTGCGGCCCGTGCTGACCGTCCAGTGGTTGGACGAGGAGACCCCGGTGTCGTTCGCGTCGAGCCCCGGGGAGTGGCGCCTCACCGCGAGGACGGCGGCGTTCGGCGAGCAGCTCGTGCTCGGCGTCGTGCCCTCGTGGCTCGCCTCACCACGCGTGGAGCTGTTCTCGGCGCGGGGCTTCACGATGGAGGACGGCACCCTGCGCCACGCGGTCGAGGTGCCGACCTTCCGCACGACGGCGTCCGACGGTCACCTCGCCTTCGCGGTGCTGATCGACGCCGAGGAGATCGGGCTGTCGACGGACGACCGCGACCCGGAGCTCCTCGTCGACGTCGTGCTGTTCCGCAGCGCCGACGGGGGCGCGTTCGTCGGCAACCAGTGCGCAGGCGGTGGCGTCGAGGGATGCATCAAGGAGTTCGGAGGAGCCTTCCTCCATGCGACAGGCCTGCTCCCGGGCGCACCCGCGGACGCAGCCGTCACCGGCGTCCCTGACATCGACGTGCTCACCGCACCGCTGGCGAGCCTGGCGACGCCCGTGACCCAGACGTGGACCGTCGAGGGCGGGCGATGGACGGTCGACTCCGTCGTCGGGGACGTCGTCGTGCTCAACAACTTCCACCCCTCAGGCCCGGGCTCGTTCCAGGACGACATGCCGTGGCTGCAGGCCAAGGTCGGCGTCGACCTGGCCAGCGGCGCAGAGCTCTGGCGCTGGGACCACGGCACGGACGACTCCCCGAGCTGCAGCGCGGCTCGCGAGGCGTCGAACCTGGGAGCAGGCGCCATGGAGTGCTGGTGGGGCGGCGAGGACGGCGCCAGCCGCGTGTCCGCCCACGACGCCCTCAGCGGGGACACGCTCTGGGTGCGCGACGCGCTCGCAGGAGAGTTCGAGGATCACGCCAGACCCGGCGGCTCCACGTCGCGCGTCGTCGTCGGTGGACTCGTCATCGGCCCGGACGACGCGGGGTTCACCGAGATCCCGGACGCCCTCGTCGCGCTCGACGCGGCGACCGGTGCTGAGGCGTGGCACGTCGAGGGCGGCTCGGTGCTGGGAACCGATGGCGCATCGGTGCTCATCACCCGACCTGTCAAGGACGGCAGCATCGAGATCGCCGCGCTGGACGCTGCGACCGGCACCGCCACGTGGAGCACGACCTTCGGTGACGACGTCCTCGGCGTCGAGGTCGTCGACGGACGGTTGTTCCTCACGCGGGGTGAGTCCTACGACAGCTTCCCGCTCGCGGTGTCGATGCTCGTCACCGACTGACGTGAGGGTCGCACCAAGTCCGATGCGAGCCGACCTCTAGCCGGTCCCTACCGCCCCCGCACCACGAGCGCACCCGGGTCCACGCGCGCCGTGATCTCCCGGGCCGCGCCGATGAGCTCGCCGTCGATCTGGACCTGCTCGGGGCGCTCGATCATCACGCGCAGCGAGCGGGCGCGGGCGTGGTCGATGCGGCCGATCCTGCCGGGCAGGTCGTTCGAGCGGACGCCGACGCCCTGGAGCATGACGGTGCCGAACAGCTGGGCCCACCCGGCGACGCCGCCGCGGGTGTCGAGCGCGGCGACGTCGAGCCACCCGTCGTCGATGACGGCGTCGGGGAGGAGGTTGATCCCGCCGGGCAGGCGCCCGCAGTTGCCGATGAGCAGGGAGCGCACCTGGGCGGGGACGGCGCCCGAGTCGTCGAGGCGGAGCCGCATCCGCAGCCTCCGCCCGTGGAGGTGGCGCGCGGCTGAGAGGAAGTAGGCGATCCAGCCGACGCGCTTCTTGAGGTCCTCGTCGGCGTCGGCGACCATCGCGGCGTCGATGCCGATGCCGGCGATGACGAGGAAGAGGTGCTCGCCGTCGCTCGCCTCGTCGGCGCGCCGGCGCGGGTGGACGTCACCCGGCGTGCGCGCGTCGCGTTCGCGGCCTGCGCCGTCTCGGACGATGCGCAGCCACCCGACGTCGATCGCGCGGTCGTTGCCCGGGGTGAGGGCGGTGCGCAGCATGTCCTCGTGGCGCCCCAGGGAGAGGTCGAGGTTGCGCGCGAGGAGGTTGCCCGTGCCCAGGGGCAGGACGGCCATCGTCGTGCCGGTGCCGACGAGTCCCTCGGCGACGGCCCGGACCGTGCCGTCGCCACCGCACGCGACGACGACGTCGGCCCCGGCGGCGAGCGCCGCGCGCGCCTGCCCCACGCCGGGGTCCTCGAGCGTCGTCTCGAACCACAGC
>JAFABT010000317.1 GCA_023425905.1 Actinomycetes bacterium
TCGCCTGCGGCACGTCCCTGACGAGCAGTGAGCACGAGGAGCCGATCACCATGGCGCGCCGCACCGCGACCCCCGAGACCGAGGGTGACGTCGTCGAGCACATCGTCGACATCGACGTGCAGACGGAGATGGAGACGAGCTTCCTCGAGTACGCCTACTCGGTCATCTACGCCCGCGCGCTGCCCGACGCGCGCGACGGCATGAAGCCCGTCCAGCGGCGCATCGTCTACCAGATGGCCGACATGGGCCTGCGGCCCGACCGCCCGTACGTGAAGTCGGCGCGCGTGGTCGGCGAGGTCATGGGCAAGCTCCACCCGCACGGCGACTCGGCGATCTACGACGCGATGGTGCGGCTCGCGCAGGACTTCTCGCTGCGCCTGCCCCTCGTCGACGGGCACGGGAACTTCGGCTCCCTCGACGACGGCCCCGCGGCCTCCCGGTACACGGAGGCCCGCATGGCGCAGGCCGCCCTCGCGATGACGACGGGGCTCGACGAGGACACGGTCGACTTCGTCCCGAACTACGACAACAAGCTCTTCCAGCCCGAGGTCCTCCCGGCCGCCATCCCGAACCTCCTCGTCAACGGTGCCTCCGGCATCGCGGTCGGCATGGCGACGAACATGGCGCCGCACAACCTCGTCGAGGTCGTCGCAGCCGCCCGGCACCTCATCGACCACCCGGACGCCGACGTCGACGACCTCATGCGCTTCGTGCCCGGTCCCGACCTGCCCACGGGCGGACGCGTCGTCGGCCTCGACGGGGTGCGCGACGCCTACCGGACGGGACGCGGAACGTTCCGCACCCGTGCGACCGTGCGGGTCGAGAACGTCACCCCTCGCCGCAAGGGCCTCGTCGTCACCGAGCTGCCGTACCTCGTCGGCCCGGAGAAGGTCATCGAGAAGATCAAGGAAGGGGTGCAGTCCAAGAAGATCCAGGGCATCACCTCGGTCCTCGACCTCACCGACCGGGCCAACGGTCTCAAGCTCGTCATCGAGGTGAAGACGGGCTTCAACCCCGATGCCGTCCTCGAGCAGCTCTACCGCTTCACGCCGATGGAGGACTCCTTCGGCATGAACAACGTCGCTCTCGTCGACGGCGAGCCCCGCACGCTCGGTCTGCGCGAACTGCTCCAGGTGTGGGTCGACCACCGCATCCTCGTCGTGCGCCGACGCTCGCAGCACCGGCTCGACAAGCGGCGCGACCGCCTCCACCTTGTCGAGGGCCTCCTCGTCGCGATCCTCGACATCGACGAGGTCATCCAGGTCATCCGCACGTCGGACGACGCCGATGCGGCGCGCACGCGGCTCGAGACGGTCTTCGACCTCTCGGAGCTCCAGGCCCAGTACATCCTCGAGCTGCGCCTGCGCCGGCTCACGAAGTTCTCCCGCCTCGAGCTCGAGCGCGAGCAGGAGCAGCTGCGGGCCGAGATCGCCGAGCTCGAGGCGATCCTCGCGGACGAGCAGCGGCTGCGAGCCGTCGTCTCGCAGGAGATGGCGGAGGTCGCGGAGACCTTCGGCACGCCGCGGCGCACGGTCCTCCTCGAGTCGGCCGGACAGACGGCGACGGCCGCGGCCGCGGCGAAGGCGACGCCGCTCGAGGTCCCGGACTCCCCCTGCCGCGCCCTCATGTCCGCGACGGGTCTGCTCGCCCGGACCGGGGACGACTCCCCGCTCGTCGCCTTCACCGACGACATGCGCCGTGCACGGCACGACGTCGTCCACGCGTCGGTGCTCACCAGCGCGCGCGCTGACGTCGGTGTGCTCACGAACCAGGGCCGCGTCATCCGCGTGAGCGTCCTCGACCTCCCGACGCTCCCGCCGACCGACGGCGCCCCGACGCTGTCCGGCGGTGTTCCGGTCGGTGACCTTGTCGCGCTCGAGCCGCGCGAGCGGGTCGTGTCGATCGTCTCCGTGGCCGACGACGCGCCGACGATCGCGCTCGGCACCCTCCAGGGCGTCGTCAAGCGGGTCGCACAGGGCGACGTACCGCAGAACAAGGACGCCTGGGAGGTCGTCTCCCTCAAGGACAAGGACGAGGTCGTCGGGGCCGTGCACGTCGCCGACGAGGACGAGCTCGTCTTCGTCGCCTCGGACTCCCAGCTGCTGCACTTCCCCGCCTCGGCCGTGCGCCCCCAGGGGCGTTCAGCGGGCGGCATGGCGGGCATCAGGCTCGCCGGCGACGCGAGGGTCGTCTTCTTCGGCGCGCTCCCGGCGACGTCAGGCGACGGCGACGACCTCCTGTCGGCGCTCGCCCCCGAGGCGGTCGTCGTCACCGTCGCCGGCTCCTCCGACGCGTTGCCCGGCACGCAGACCGGCGCCGCGAAGGTCACGCCGTTCTCCGAGTACCCCGGCAAGGGGCGCGCGACGGGCGGGGTACGGGCGCACCGTTTCAAGAAGGGCGAGGACGGCCTCATCCTCGCCTGGGTGGGCGCCGCTCCCGCCCGCGGGATCGGATCAGGCGGTCAGCCCGTCGACCTGCCACCGCTCGACCCCCGTCGGGACGGACCCGGCTCCCCGCTCCCCGCCCCGCTGCACGCGATCGGTTGAGCGGACCGGCGCCGGGACGCGCGTGAGTCGCCCGGCCTGGTCGACTCAGGCGTCGATGCGCTTGCGGTCGATCGCGCCGGCGCCCGCGACGATGAACTCCTTGCGCGGGGCGACGTCGGTCCCCATGAGGAGCTCGAAGACACGCTCAGCGGCCTCCGCGTGCGCGCTCGTCACCCGACGCAGCGTGCGGTGGCGGGGGTCCATCGTCGTCTCCGCGAGCTGGTCGGCGTCCATCTCCCCGAGGCCCTTGTAGCGCTGGATGTCGTCCTTGTAGCGCTTGTTCGACCGGTCGAGCCGCTTGAGCGTCGCGGCGAGCTCCGCCTCGGAGTACGTGTAGATGTACTTCTCCTGCCCCGCCTTCACCCCGAGGAGTTCGACGCGGTGCAGCGGCGGGACCGCGGCGAACACGCGTCCGGCGTCGACGAGCGGACGCATGTACCGGAAGAAGAGGGTGAGCAGGAGGGTGCGGATGTGCGCGCCGTCGACGTCGGCGTCGGTCATGAGGACGACCTTGCCGTAGCGCGCCTGCTCGAGATCGAAGGTGCGCCCGGACCCGGCACCGAGCACCTGGATGATCGAGGCGCACTCGGCGTTCTTGAGCATGTCGGTGATCGACGCCTTCTGCGTGTTGAGGATCTTTCCCCGGATCGGCAGCAGCGCCTGGAAGTCGCTCGACCGCGCGAGCTTCGCGGTGCCGAGCGCGGAGTCGCCCTCGACGATGAAGAGCTCCGAGCGCGCGACGTCGTCGGAGCGGCAGTCGGCGAGCTTCGCAGGGAGGGACGACGTCTCGAGCGCGTTCTTGCGGCGTGAGACCTCCTTGAGCTTGCGGGCTGCGATGCGCGCCCGCATCTCCGCGACGACCTTGTCGAGGAGCATCGTCGTCGAGGTCTTGTCGTCCTTCTTCGGAGAGCTGAAGAGCGCCTTGATCTCGTGCTCGACGACCTTCGAGACGATCCCCCGCAGGGGGGCGGTGCCGAGCACCTCCTTCGTCTGACCCTCGAACTGAGGCTCGGCGAGGCGCACCGTGAGCACCGCGGTGAGACCCGCGAGGACGTCGTCCTTCTCGATGCGCTCCGCCGGGTCCTTGCCCGTGATCTTCAGGCGTCGGGCATTCGCCTCGACGTGCTTGCGCAGCGTCTTCACGAGCCCGGCCTCGAAGCCCGCGAGATGGGAGCCGCCCTTGGGCGTCGCGATGATGTTGACGAACGTGCGCACAGTGGTGTCGTACCCCGATCCCCACCGCAGCGCGATGTCGACGTCGCACGTGCGCTCGACCTCGCGGGCCGCCATGTGGCCCCGCTCGTCGAGGACGGGGACGGTCTCGGTGAAGGTGCCCGAACCGGTGAGCCGCCACGTCGGGGTGAGCGGGCTGTCCGGCGAGAGGAACTCGACGAAGTCGACCGTGCCGCCCGTGTGCCGGAAGGTCTCCTCGACGGGCCCGGCCTCCCCCGGCGTGCCGGCGAGGCCACGCTCGTCGCGCAGCGTGATCGAGAGCCCGGGGACGAGGAAGGTCGTCTGCCGGATCCGGCCGACGAGGTCGTCGTACGAGAACACCGCGGTCTTGGGGAACACCTGACGGTCGGCCCAGTAGCGCACCCGGGTGCCGCTGCGCCCCTTCGCGACCTTGCCGACGACGGCGAGCTCGGATCCGGAGACGAAGGGCGAGAACGCCGATTCGGGGCTGGGGACGCCCGCCGGGTCGGCGAACACCCCGGGCTCGCCACGGTGGAAGGCCATCCGGTACGTCTTGCCACCGCGGTCGACCTCGACGTCGAGCCGGCTCGACAGCGCGTTGACGACGCTCGCCCCGACACCGTGCAGCCCGCCCGAGGCGGTGTACGACCCCCCGCCGAACTTCCCGCCCGCGTGGAGCTTCGTGAAGACGACCTCGACGCCGCTCAGGCCCGTCTTCGCCTCGGCGTCGACCGGGATGCCGCGCCCGTTGTCCTCGACGGACACCGAGGAGTCGTCGTGCAGGACGACGCGGATGTGGTCGCAGAAGCCGCCGAGCGCCTCGTCGACCGAGTTGTCGATGATCTCCCACAGGCAGTGCATGAGGCCGCGAGAGTCGGTCGACCCGATGTACATGCCGGGGCGCTTGCGCACCGCCTCGAGGCCCTCGAGGACCTGGAGGTGGCGGGCGGTGTAGCTGGACTCGTCTGTTGCGGACACGGGTCCAGACCTTAGTCGGCGCACGGCGCCAGACCCGCACGGCGCTCCGGTCGCGGGTGGATCGGCTACGCCGCGAGCGAACCGTGGTGGCTGGAGGGAAGGGACGCACGACGGCCGTGGTTACATGCTGATGTGACCACCATGACGACCGTCGCCCCCCTGACCGCTGCCGACCGGTGCGACCAGTGCAACGCACAGGCGTACGTCCGTGTGACCATGCCCGTCGGCGAACTGCTCTTCTGCGCCCACCACGGGCGGGCGCACGCCGCAAAGCTCGAGTCCGTCGCCGTCCACGTCCAGGACGAGACCGAGCGGCTGCACGCCGAGCACGGCACGGGCGCCGCTCCCACGACCGACTGACCCGCCGAGTCGGCCGCTGTGCGGCTGGCCACGCGCCACATCCCGCACGTCGCGCTCTCGCGCAGGACGCACAGAACGGGCCGCCGGTATCACCGGCGGCCCGTTCTGTGCGTCGTGTGTCCTGACCCTGGTCCGTTCAGGCGCCTTGCGCAGGGATGAAGCTGAGCAGCTCGCCCTCGGACCGCTTGAGCTGGCGTGCGACGAGTGCGGCCAGAGCCGTGCTCGTCGTCGCGATGCGCGCGGCGTTCGACTCAAGGGAGGGGGTGGTCCCGGGTGCGGGACGGGTCATGTCGCCCATGGCGTGATCCTCTACGTTCGGTAGCCCGGCTAACCCCATGGGTCCCGTGGCTTTGCGTCCTCGCCTCACGACGAGTTTGCCCTTTTCGCTGACCTGGCCACAGTAGCGCGACTCCCCGGGCCGCACACCACCCGATCAGGTGAATTGTCGACTGAGAAGACAAACTCACCCGCTCGGGTTGCGACGGTCAGTCGAGGTAGTCGCGCAGCACCTGCGAGCGGCTCGGGTGGCGCAGCTTCGACATCGTCTTGGACTCGATCTGCCGGATCCGCTCACGCGTGACGCCGTAGACCTTGCCGATCTCGTCGAGCGTCTTCGGCTGCCCGTCCGTGAGGCCGAACCGCATCGAGACGACACCCGCCTCGCGCTCGGAGAGCGTGTCGAGCACCTGGTGGAGCTGCTCCTGGAGGAGCGTGAAGCTCACGGCGTCGGCCGGGACGACGGCCTCGGAGTCCTCGATGAGGTCTCCGAACTCGCTGTCGCCGTCCTCGCCGAGCGGCGTGTGCAAGGAGATGGGCTCGCGACCGTACTTCTGGACCTCGACGACCTTCTCAGGAGTCATGTCGAGCTCCTTGGCGAGTTCCTCGGGCGTGGGCTCCCGGCCCAGGTCCTGGAGCATCTGCCGCTGGACGCGGGCGAGCTTGTTGATGACCTCGACCATGTGAACCGGGATGCGGATGGTTCGGGCCTGGTCGGCCATCGCGCGCGTGATCGCCTGCCTGATCCACCACGTCGCGTACGTCGAGAACTTGTAGCCCTTGGTGTAGTCGAACTTCTCGACCGCACGGATGAGGCCGAGGTTGCCCTCCTGGATGAGATCGAGGAAGAGCATCCCGCGGCCCGTGTACCGCTTGGCGAGCGAGACGACGAGCCGGAGGTTGGCCTCGAGCAGGTGGTTCTTCGCGCGACGTCCGTCGTGCGCGATCCACTCGAGCTCGCGACGGCTCTTCGGGTCGAGCGTGAGGTCAGGGCTGTTGAGCCGCTCCTCGGCGAACAGGCCAGCCTCGATGCGCTTGGCGAGGTCCACCTCCTGCTCAGCATTGAGGAGGGCGACCTTGCCGATCTGCTTGAGGTAGTCCTTGACGGGGTCGGCAGTCGCGCCCGCCGTGACGACCTGCTGGGCGGGGGCGTCGTCGTCGTCGGCGTCTGAGACGGTGAAGCCCGCAGACTCCTGCTCCTCCCCTGCGCCGGCTGCGGCCGGGGCAGGGGGCTCGTCACCCTCGACGACCTCGAGGTCCTCGACCTCGTCCTCGCTGGCCTTCGGGGCAGCCTTCTTCGCCGCTGCCTTCTTCGCGGGCGCCCGCTTGGCCGGCGCCTTCTTCGCGGCGGCCTTCTTCGCGGGGGCGGCCTCCTCGGCGTCGGCCGCCTCCTCGGGCGACGGGACGACGGCGACGGCGGCCTTCTTGGTCGCCCGCTTCACCGGCTGCTTGACGTCCTCAGGCGCCTCTGCGCCGTCGGTGTCGACGATCGCGGTGACGCGGCTGGTCTTGGCGCGCGTGGCCGCGGCCACGGCGCTCCGAGCGGCCGGAACCGGGGCGGCGACGGTCACGCCTTCGCGAAGGAGTGCGCGGTGGACGGCCTTGAGGCGGGAAGCGCCGTCGACGCCAGCCTGCTCACACGCCTCACGCATGGCCTCGGCGGCGACGGTGCCGTGAAGACGACCGGCGGCCATGAGATCACGCAGGGCGGGGTGCTCGAACTCGCGCGGAAGCGCAGACGAAGAGAGGGAGGACACGAACGACCTTTCGGCAAGGCGACGGCCGGGCGCAGTGCCCGGTGGCCCTTCTATTGTACTTGGGCGGGCGGGGCTCTAGCCCGTCAACGTACGAGCACGAGGCAAGATTCCCTCGGCGCGAGCCCTCAGCCCGCTCGATCCGTCCGCCGGGCCGGTCTCGCTTCGGCGCGTCGAGCGCGTCAGGCCTTGACCGCGAGCACGGGGCAGGACGCGTCGAGCAGGATGCGCTGCGCGTTCGAGCCGAGGAGAAGCTTGCCCACGGGGCTGCGTCGTCGGAGCCCGATGACGATGAGCGCGGCCCCGATCTCCTCAGCCGTTCCGACGATGTCCTCTGCTGCGTCCTTGCCACGGGCGAGGTGGCGCACCTCGACGTCCAGACCGGAGGTGGTGAGCTCGGCGCTCAGGCGCTCGACCGCGGCGTCCCGGGACGGGTCGGCGTCCTCTGCCCGCTTGTCCGAGAGGATGACGACGAGTCGCGTGCCCCGCTCGCGTGCGTGGTTCGCAGCGACGGTGAGGGCGGCCTCGCCTTCCGGGGTGTCGACATACCCGACAACGATCGCCATCCGGTCCTCCGTCTCGCTCGTGACCCGCGACAGCGGGACCTGTACTTCGACGTGACGCTACCGCAGGTTGGCGCCGACGACGTCAGCCCCACGCGCCCATCCAGGGGGAAGCCCCGCGCCGAGCGCCCGGTCGAGGAGAACCGCGAGTCGGTGCGCGGGATCCTCCTGGAGCGCTCGTGCGACGAGGACGTTCGCGCGGGCGCCGTCGCCCTGCCACCAGGCGAGCGCCGCGAGGAGGGTGACCGCGGGCGCCTGCCGGTGCGGCCGGGCGTGCGCGAGAACCATACGGAGCAGCTCCTCCCTCGTCCCCACACCGTCGTCGGGCCGTCGGCCCCGGGTCGGGTGCAGGACACGGTCGAGCGCCGCCATCGCCGCACCGTCCTGATCGCTCTCCGCCGGATGGAGCGTCTGTCGCGCGAGGCGGCCCTCCGGTTCGATGCACGCGACGAGGACGGCGTCCCGCACAAGGGCGTCGCCGAGGGCGGCTCCGAGCCGACCCAGGGTGGTCACGGGCGGTCGCTGACCAGCGGCAAGGCCCCGCACGGCGTCGAGCCAGGCGTCGAGCGCCTGCGCACGAAGCTGCGCGAGGCTGCGCCACCGTGCGGGAGTCGCACGCAGGTCGCGGGCCCTCGCCTCCCAGCGAGACGCGGCCCGCGCGGCCTGCGTGAGCCGCTCCGGCGGCGCCGGTGCGATGCGCTCGACGTCCGCCCGGCAGTCTCGCGGGTTCACGCCTTGCGCGACCATGGTCGCGCCGACCACGGTCGACTCGAGGTCGGCGAGCGGGCGACCCGCCGCGGATCCGCAGCACTGCTCGTCGTCGCAGTCGAGCGCGCGATAGCCCGTCGGGCCGACGACCCATACCGGGACCTCTCCGAGCAGCAGGTCGGCCGCCTCAGCGGTGTGCTCCGCGGCCGCCCTGAGCCTGCTGCCCGCAGCCCCCTCGCTCGCGCCGTACAGCACGAGCACCGCCCTGGTCGCACCCTCCCCTGCCACATGGGCGACGAGGCCGCGTGCCACCTGCGGACCGTGCGCGACGTCCGCGAGGTCGCTGAGGTCGACGCGGACGACGAGGCCGACCACGCCTCGTGCACCCCGCAGCCCCACGAGCACGGCGGAGTCCGCAGGACGGAACCCGAGGCGGAACGGGATGTAGGAGAGCAGCTCTCGAGGTTCACGGACGGTGAGGCGTGGTGGCGTCATGGCTCCATCCAGCCGTGAGCCGTCGCCCCACGCACCACCCGGTCCGTCTAGGTGGGGACGACCCGCGTGCTGCCGCGATCCTGTGGACGGCGCCGGGGCGCCAGTGGACCCCGCGCGGACGCGCCCGCATCGCAGAGCGGACGCGCCCACGTCGCAGACCTGACCGACTAGCGTGTGCGCGTGCCAGTCGACCGCCGCCCCACGACGGCGCAACGCGCTCACCGCCGCAGAACCGGCGTCACCGCCGCGCTGCTGCTCGTCGTGCTCAACGCCTGCTCGGCCCCGCCGTCCGACGTCGTCACCACTCCGGCCACTCACACCGCCGCCTCGGCCGTGGCACCGACCCCACTGGGCGCGGCATCCGCACCGGGTTCGACGACCGGCGGGCTCGCGCCCGACGTCCCCACGGATCTCCTCGCCGTCCCGGAGGGGGCCGAGGTTCTCCTGTCGGCCGTCACCGCGGTCAGTCCTGACACCGTCCACGTGAGTCTCAACCTTCGATCGGCGCAGGACGCCGCGAGTCTGGTGACGGACCTTCTCGACCCGCTCACCGCTGCAGGGTTCGCCGTTCCTGTCGCGCCGTCGACGTCGCGGCCGGCCGGGACCGAGGTGACGACTGTGTCGCTCGAACGCGGCCCCGAGCTCGTGACGATCGCGGTGCTCGACAGGGACGGGACGCGCACCGTCACCGTGAGCGCCACGCTCGCGCGCACCAGTCTTCCCACGCAGACAGCGGGCTAGGGTGGCTCCGTGAGCAGCCGTCCCGCCGTGTCCGTGGTCGATGTCGAGGAGGTGCGCGACCGGGTCGACGCCGTGCTCGCCGCTCACGTCTCCCGGGAGCGTGCCCTCGTGGCCACGATCGGCGCAGACGCAGCCGTGCTCTGCGACGCGATCACGCAGATGCTCTCGGGCGGGAAGCGCCTCCGGGCGTCGCTGTGCTACTGGTCGTGGCGTGCCCACGGCGGCGAGGCGCACGGTCCGGGTGCCGACGCGGTCATCGCCGTCGGCGCCGCGCTGGAGCTCTTCCAGGCGGCCGCGCTCTTCCACGACGATGTCATGGACGCCTCTGACACCCGCCGAGGGCTGCCCGCCGCGCACCGCACGTTCGAGGCTCGGCACCGGGAGCAGGGGTGGTCCGGCGAGGCCGCGCGCTACGGCGAGTCCGCGGCGATCCTGCTCGGGGACCTCGCGCTCGTCGCGAGCGAGTCCACCTTTGCCCGTGCCCTCTCCCGGCTCCCAGCACGCGCGGCGACGACCGCCCGCGACGTCTTCGATCTCATGCGGACGCAGGTCACCGTCGGGCAGTACCTCGACGTGCTCGCGCAGGCGTTGCCGTGGGGCGCGGACCCCGTCGCGGACGAGGCCCGGGCGCGCGAGGTCATCCGGTCGAAGACTGCGCGCTACTCCGTCGAGCATCCGATCGTGCTGGGCGCAGCTCTCGCGGGCGCGGACGACGACCAGCTCGACGCCTGCCGCCGGCTCGGGCTCCCGCTCGGGGAGGCGTTCCAGCTCCGCGACGACCTCCTCGGCATCTTCGGCGACCCGGCCGTCACCGGGAAGCCCGCGGGAGACGACCTGCGGGAGGGCAAGCGCACGGTCGTCGTCGCGCGCGCGATGCACGCCGGTGACGCCGCGACGCGGCACCTGCTCGCGTCGAGGCTCGGTGACCGGTCGATGTCGACCGAGGACGTCGCGGCACTTGCGGCAGCGATCGAGGCGACCGGTGCGCCGGACGACGTCGAGCAGCTCATCGCCGAGCTCGCCGGGACCGCTCGCTCAGAACTCGACGCGGCGCAGCTTGCAGACCCGGGAGCGGACATGCTCCGGCGTCTCGCGGCCGCCGTCGTCGACCGCGTGGCCTGAGCCTGCGGACCGCGCCTATGGCCCCTGCGGCCCAACTGTGAGGTCCTGCGTCCAGGCTGCGACTGACAGGCCGGCTGCAGGCGCGGTGGTCAGAGCGCCTGCGCGCGCCTGCGCACCTCGGTCTTGTGCCCGGCCCGCAACGCCGCGACGGGTGACCCTCCGGGCGAGTCGTCGGGAGTGAGGAGCCACTCGACAGCCTCCGCTCCGCGCAGCCCGACGTCGGACAGCACGACGAGGGTGCCCTGAAGCGCGGGGATCGGGACCAGGCCCTCGCCGTCCTCGGCGGGGACGAGGAAGTCCTCCGGGATCGAGAAGATGCGTCGCGGCGTACGTCGGACGCCCGCGAGCTGGTTGTCCTGCACCATCCGGCGCACCCGCTTGGCGTCGGTGCCGAGACGCTCGGCCGCGTCCGGGACGGGGAGCCAGCCCTGGGCCAGGTGGTCGATGCGGTCGGCGATCTCGTTGTCGCGCTCGTCGGTGCTCACGGCCCAAGCCTACGGACACCTATCGCCAGCCGCCGACATCCGCTAGCGTTCAGTTCTGTCACTTGAGTAACACCAGCCCCATCGGTCACTGCTGCCCCAGACACTGCTGCCCCAGACACCCGGAGACCTCATGACGCTCGACACGACCCGCCGCAAGGTCACCACCGGCACCGGCGTGACCCTCGCGCTCGCCGTCGCCACCGTCGCGGGAAGCGCGACCGGCGCCGCCGCCGACGAGACGCACACCGTGCGCCCCGGTGAGACCCTCAGCCACCTCTCTCAGCGCTCCGGCACCAGCGTCGCCGCGATCGCCCGCGCCAACGGCCTCGCCGATCCCGGCCACGTCATCGCTGGCCAGAAGCTCGTCATCCCCACCACGTCGGCTCCGACGCGTGCGCGCACCGCGACGAAGGCGACGTCAGCGAGCACGCACACGGTGGTCTCGGGCGACACCGTCTCCCACCTCGCCGCGCGCTACGGCACCACCGTCTCGGCGATCTCCAAGGCGAACAGCCTCGACGGCCGCGCCTTCATCCGTGCCGGTCAGGTGCTCGCGATCCCGGGTCGCGGCGGTTCCTCGACGCCACCGTCCTCGTCGGCGCCCACCCGTAAGACGGTGACCCACACGGTCCGCTCCGGAGAGACGGTCTCCTCGATCGCCGCCCGGTACGGCACGACGGTCAAGGCCGTCGTGGCCGCGAACGATCTCGACTCCCGCGCGCTCATCCGAGCCGGCGAGAAGCTCACGGTCCCCACCGCCTCAGGTTCGACGCAGAAGAAGTCCTCCTCGAAGCGTCAGACATCCGGCCTCGTCGGGGACTCCTTCGCGGGTCGCACCTACCCCAAGCACGTCGTCGCGGCGGCGAACCAGAACAAGCAGACGCTGCTCGACATGGGAGTGCCCTCACGCGAGTCCATGCAGCGCACGGTGCGCTCGACGGCCAAGGCCATGGGCGTCGATCCGGCGCTCGCCCAGGCGATCGCCTTCCAGGAGTCGGGTTTCAACCACGCCTCCGTGTCCCCCGCGAACGCGATCGGGACGATGCAGGTCATCCCGACGTCGGGCGACTGGGCGTCCACCCTCGTGGGCCGGGACCTCAACCTCCTCGACCCCGAGGACAACGTCGTGGCCGGGGTCGCGATCCTGCGCCAGCTCCGCAAGAGCGCGAGCGATCTGCCGACCGCGATCGCCGGGTACTACCAGGGCGCGTCGTCGGTGCGTAAGTACGGCATGTTCGCGGACACGCGCCGCTACGTCGCCAACGTCCAGACACTCATGTCGCGCTTCTCCTGACCGGTTCTCGCGCCCCGCGCCTCTAGACTCGGAGCCGTGAAGACGACCCTCTCCGACCCGCTCCTCGGCCGCCTGGTCGACGGGCGGTACGAGGTCGTCTCGAGGATCGCCCGGGGCGGCATGGCGACGGTCTACCTCGCCACCGACAGGCGGCTCGACCGCGAGGTCGCGCTCAAGGTCATGCACCCTCACCTCGCCGACGGCGTCCGCGGCCCCGACTTCATCGCGCGGTTCCGCCGGGAGGCCCGCGCAGCGGCCCGTCTCACCCATCCCGGTCTCGTCGGGGTGTACGACCAAGGCGTCGACGGCGACATCAGCTACCTCACGATGGAGTACGTCGACGGCGAGAACCTCCGGCGCCGCATGGCCGCGACGGGCACGCTCTCCGTCGGCGAGGCGCTCCGTGTCACCGAGCACGTGCTCGACGCCCTCACGGCCGCGCACCGCGTCGGCCTGGTCCACCGCGACATCAAGCCGGAGAACGTCCTGCTCGACTCCGAGGACCGCGTCAAGGTCGCGGACTTCGGCCTCGCACGCGCCGTCACGGAGGTGACGTCCACGACGACGGGCACCGTCCTCGGAACCGTCGCCTACCTCGGGCCAGAGCTCGTCTCCCACGGCATCAGCGACGCCCGGACGGACGTCTACGCCGTCGGCGTCCTCCTGTTCGAGATGCTCACCGGCCGGCAGCCC
>JAFABT010000017.1 GCA_023425905.1 Actinomycetes bacterium
ACGTAGACGAGTGCGGTGAGCAGGGAGACAGCGACGATCGCGACGAGCACGAGCTCGATGTCGTAGGACTTGCGGGCGCGCTGGATGACGACGCCGAGGCCGGTCGAGGCGGCGAGGTACTCCGAGACGACGGCCGCCCCGATCGCGTAGGTCGCCGCGACCCGCAGGCCGGCGAAGGCCCCGGGGATCGCGGCGGGCATGCGCACGACGAGGAGCGTGCGCAGCCTCCCCCCACCGAGCCCCCGGACCATGTCGGCGAGCGCACCGTCCGCGTCCCGCATCGCGGCGCTCGCGGCGACGAGCACCGGGAAGAACACGGTGAGCGCGACGATGACGACCTTCGGGGCGAGGCCCAGGCCGAGCCAGAGCACGAGGAGCGGCGCGAGGACGATCGTCGGCACCGTCTGGGTGACGGTGAGGAGCGGGCCGATCGCGCGCGACAGCCACGTCGAGGCCGCTGTCGCGACGGCGAGGGCGAGCCCCGCGACGACGCCTGCGACCAGACCGACGCCCGCCTCGAGCAGCGTCGTCGCGAGGTGCGGCGCGAGACTCGGCCCGGCCTCGACGCCGCGGGCGACGATCGCGGACGGGGCGGGGAGCACGAACGCCGACAGCACCCCCGTGCGCGCCGCGTGCTCCCACCCGAGCAGGAGCGCCGCGGCGAGCACGACGGGCGGCCACACGGAGTGGAAGGCCGCCCGCGCCGTCACGCGCGGTGCTTCGTCACGAGGTCGGCGATCGTCGGGCCGGCGTCGTCGGCGCCCTGCCCGACCTTGACGTGGCTCGTCACGGCGTCGGCGCCCGCGGCGAGCGTCGCCTCGTGGACGGCGCGGAGGACGGCCCACACCTCGTCGGGCTGGCCCTGGAGCGTCGTGCCCATGGCCCCGACCTCGTAGGTGAGGCCTGAGTCGCGGATGACTGCGATCGCGGCGTCGACGTGGGCGTACGGCTGGGCGGTCGTGCCCCCGGGGCGGGGTGCGACCTGGATCTCGGCGATCATGACTGGCTCCTCACGGGTGAGGGTCCGGCCAGGAGCGGGCGCGTCGCGACGTGTGTCGCTCGCCGTGACGGCCGGGGCGAGGGCGTGCGCCGCTCCCCCTGGCGCGCACGGCAGGAAGGGGCGCCCCGGCGGGGATCCCCACGCTCCCTCCGCTGGCATGACCCAGTTCAGGTTCGCGGGTCAGCGGCTCGGGCGCGTGGCCCATCCGCCCTCTCAGCTCGGTGTACCGAGCTCCCCGGCGTGTGACGTGCTCACCCTATCCGGACGTCTCGCACCGCAGACAACGGCCCTGCCGAGCGTCTCACCTGCTGGGAGGGCGACGCTGGCACGTCCCCCTCCGCAGCGTGCCGACGCCGAGCCGGGGCCGCGAGTCAGCAGCCCGCGGGCGTGATCGGCACCCGGCGCACGAGGTACGCGTACCCGACCAGACCGAGCGCGATCGCGGCGACGCCGAACAGCGGACTGTGGGGCAGCCCCGGCCCGGTTCCCCACAGACCCCACTGCGTGCTGTAGTCGATCCCGACGAGGCTGACCGCGAGGAGCGGCACGAGCGCGAGCGGCAGCATGAGCGCCCCGCGTCGACCACCGAAGCGGTAGAACGACGTCCCGGCGACCAGCCCCGAGACGGCCGCGGCGCAGAACATGAGCGCAAGGCCTGACGCGTACGCCATCTCGCCGCCGGCGAGCACCTCGGCTCCTGTCATGGCGCTCCCGTGAGCCCACCCGAGCGCGTCGTAGGCCGCCCGCTCGACGAGGAGGACCAGCGTTCCGACGACGGCGTTGAACACCCCGACGCCGACCGTCACGATGCTCGCCGCCACCGTGAACGAGCGCCGCGTCATCCCGGAGACCACGTGGAGCGCGAGGGAGGTGGACGCGATCGAGGCGATGGCTCCGGTGGGGATCCACAGGAAGGCCTGGTGGCCGAGCGCGATCGCCGAGAGCGTCGGGACCACGTCGGTCGTCTGGCTGATGGTGAGGAGCGCGAAGGCGGCGAGGACGACGGCGAGTCCCCAGACCCAGGTCATGAGGCGGATGACCGAGCGCAGGTGCCAGACCGCGACCCGGAGCCACTGGGGCCCGGCGGACCGGGTGCGCTGCTGACGGTCGAGCGTGGTCGTGCTCATGAGCGGGCCTCCTGCTCAGCGGTGCGGTCTGCGGTGCGGTCTGCGGCGGGGTGGTCGGCGGTGGCCGGGTCGCCGGTGAGGTGGATGACGAGGTCTTGGAGCGGGACCGGGCCCACGGTGACGCCGTCGACGGCGGCTCGGTCCAGAGCGAGCGCGTCGAGGTCGCCGAACAGGGTGGCCTGCCGGGTCGGGCCCAGGTCGCGGGTGCCGATGACGTGCTGTCCGGCGGCCGCGCGGTCCACCGCGGCGGCCGGGCCGGTGAGCGTGACACCGCGCGCCCGGACGTCGTCGGCCTCCTCGCTCAGCAGGACGCGTCCCTTGTGAAGGATCGTCACGGTCTCGACGAGCGCCTCGATCTCGGAGATGAGGTGACTCGAGAGGATGATCGTGCGCGGATGGGCGGCAAAGTCGGCGATGAGCTCGTCGTAGAACCGCTGCCGGGCGTAGGCGTCCATCCCGAGGTGGACCTCGTCGAGCATCGTGAGCGGAGAGCGTGAGGCGAGCCCGAGCGTGACGCCGAGCGCCGAGGCCTGGCCTCGGGAGAGCTGGTGCGCGCGGGCCCTGTGGTCGATCTCGAACATGTCGAGGAGCCGCTCGGCGTAGTCGCGGTCGAAGGTCGGGCGGGCGAGCTGCGCCCAGTCGAGCGTGCGGTGCACCCGTTCGGTCGTGAGGACGTCGCCGGACTCCCGGATGAGGCACACCCGTTCCATCCGGTGCTCGTCGTCGAAGGGGTCAGCCCCGTCGACCGCGATCGCGCCCGAGGTGGGCGACCTCAGCGAGGCGAGGACGGACAAGAGCGTCGTCTTCCCGGCCCCGTTGCGTCCCAGCAACCCGTGGATCCGCCCGGGTGCGAGATCGAGGGTGACGTCGGTGAGGGCGTGGGTGTCGCCGAAGCGCACGCCGAGGGAGGTGGTGCTCACGGTGTAGCCAGTCATGGTCGGGTCCTTCCACGAACGCAGCAGGGGTGGACGGGTGGGGTCGGTGCGGTGCGGGCGGGTCGCGTCAGCGGGTCCAGCGGAAGGTGCGGACGGCGACGGTGAAGGCGAGGACGGACCACGCCGCGGCCACGCCGAGGGCCAGCCAGGGGGTGCCCTGCTCGAACCACGCGGTCATGAGTGCCTGGGCGGCCGCGCCGAGCGGGGTCCACTGCGCGACCTGCGCGACCGCGTCGGGCATGAGCGGCCCTGGCGTCCACACCCCGGCGACGAAGAGCATCGGGAAGTAGAGCAGCGTCCCGAGGCCGGAGGCGGTCGACGCCCGTGGCGCGAGGCCGCCGATGACGAGCCCGACGGCGAACATCGACGCGACGGCGAGCAGGAAGGCCACGATCGCGAGCGCGGGCTGCCGCGGCATCGGGCAGTCGAAGACCGTGACAGCCACGACGAGCGCGAGCACCGCACCGACGGCGACGCCGCACAGCTGGACGACGACGGGCGCGACGAGCACGCCCTGGCGGCGCATGGGCGTCGTCTGCAGCCGTCGCACGACGCCGAGCTCGCGGGCGCCGGCGACATAGGCCGGCAGCGCAGTGAGGCCGGCCGTCGCGGCGACGGTGGCGAGCATGACCGGGGTGAAGAAGTCGATGGGTGTGAAGCCGCGCCACGGCGCGGGCAGCTCGAGGATCGGCACACGCATGCCGGGGATGGTCAGCCCGAGCCCGACGAGCAGCACCGTCGGGAAGGCGATGACGAAGAAGAGGTTGCCCGGGTCCCGAAGGAAGAGCCGGCCCTCGGAGCGGATGAGCGCGCCGAGGCCACGCATCCCCCAGCGGGCCGGGGCGGGCCCGGCGGCGCTCATGACGTCACCTCGTCGTGGGCGTCGCTGGCGGCGGGGCCCTGCAGGTCGTGGCCCGGTCGCGCGTCGGGGTGGGTGACGAGGTCGACGAAGACGTCCTCGAGGGTGCGCGTGCGGGTGCGCAACTCGTCCGGGACGAGGCCGCGGGCGTGAAGCGCAGCGACGACGGCGGGCAGGACCTCCCGCGACCCGGTCACCTCGATCTCGTCACCGCGCGCGCTCACCGTGGCCACCTCGGGCAGCGCCATGAGGACGGCGAGGTCGAGCGGCGGGTGGCCTTCGGCTGGCGCGGGGAGGCTCATGACGAAGCCCCGCTCCGCCCCGACGTGGGCACCCGTGAGCTGGGCCGGGGTGCCTTCGGCGACGACCACGCCCTCGTCGATGATGACGAGGCGGTCGCAGAGCCGTTCGGCCTCGTCCATGAAGTGCGTGACGAGGATGATCGTCACACCGTCGGCGCGGACTCGTTCGACGAGGTCCCAGGTCTCGCGTCGGGCCTGCGGGTCGAGGCCGGTCGTGAGCTCGTCGAGGATCGCGACGCGGGGGCGTCCCACGAGGGCGAGCGCGATGGAGAGCCGCTGCTTCTGGCCACCGGAGAGGTCCTGGTAGGCCGTAGAGCGCCGGTCTTCCAGGCCGAGCAGCGCAAGCAGTCGCTCGGGGTCGTCCGGGTTGGCGTAGAGGGCGGCATAGAGCTCGAGCGCCTCGTGGACCCTCAGCTTGGGCGGCAGCCGGGACTCCTGGAGCTGGACGCCGAGGATCTCACGGACCCGGGCGACGTCGGGGCCGTGCTGCGGGTCGAGGCCGAGGACCCGGACGCGCCCGGCGTCTGCGTCGCGCAGGCCCGCGATGCACTCGACGGCGGTCGTCTTGCCGGCGCCGTTGGGTCCGAGGATGCCGAAGATCTCACCCTGCGCGACCGTGAAGGACACGCCGTCGACCGCGCGCGTGCGGCCGTAGGTCTTGCGCAGGCCTTCGACGACGACGGCGGGGTGGTCGGCGGTGGGGTGGTCGACGACGGTCATGGCCGCGCTCCGTCCGCGGCGCGTCCGGTGAGGTGGGTGACGAGCTCGGCGGGAGTGATGCCGAGAAGCTCGGCCTCGCGGAGCACGGGGTCGAGGCGCTCGGCGAAGAAGCTCTCCCGGCGTCGGCCCCGGAGCGTCGCGGCGGCGCCCGGGGAGACGAACATCCCGACGCCGCGCTGCTTGTGGAGGACGCCCTCGTCGACGAGCTGGGCGAAGGCCTTGGCGGCGGTCGCGGGGTTGATGCGGTACGTCGTGGCGTACTGCGTGGTCGACATCACCTGGTCCCCCTCCGTGAGTGCCCCGGAGAGGATCTCGCCACGCACCTGCTCGGCGATCTGCACGTAGATCGGGTCGCGTCCGTCGAACACCCTGGCACCTCCCCTCGCTGGTTCATTACATGACTAATGAACCACAGAACCGGGTTCGGATGCAACCTGGTTCGCTGGAGCGCGCAGCGGCTCGAGCGCCGGGTGCCGAGCGGGTGCCAGGCGGAGCGGTGCCGACCAAGCAGGCCCCGGCCGGCACCGCCCCCTGTCGCACTACTCGACCCGCGGCGCCTTCTCATCGAGGGCGAGCCAGGCGTCGTCGGCCAGGACTCGCGGGCTCATGACGGCGATCCACGTGAAGTGGTCGCGGACGAGGCGCTGGTAGGCCGCTGCGCTCGTGGCGCGGGACGGGGCCGCTGCGTCGACCCACGCGTCGAGCGGAAGGACACCGTCGTCGGGGGTGCCGCCGTCGCGAGCCGCGGCAAGGCCAGGGGCGGCACCGGGTTCGCCGAGCACCGCGAGTGCGGCACGGTCGACGGACACCCGGTCGACGGGGCGGGCCGCGAGCTCCGCCGCGACGCGTCCCCGTTCGGCAGCCGCGTGGGCCAGGAGCAGCGCGTCGGAGTTGTCGGCGCTGCCAGCCTCGAGTTCGACGTCATAGCGTTGCCGGGCCGAGAGCCCGCGGTCGCGACGCGGCCCGCCGAGCCAGTAGTCGAACAGCCTGCGCTCCCCGAGGCTGCGGGCGACGGTCGCGTCGACCGCCTCGCAGCGCTCGCACAGCGCCGACGGCGGGAGCACGGCGCGGTGGTGCGAGCGCGAGCGCGACCGGGCGCACACGAGGCAGAGCGACTCCCCCGGCGTCCGCCACACGGCGCAGGCCTGCTGCGCGAAGGACGGGACACGGTGCCGGGCGCACGTGACCGATCCGCGCTCGTCGACGAGGGCCTCGCACGGCGACGTCGGGGTGACGGTGATCATGCGCCTCGCGTCGCTTCCGTGGTGCGGAGCGCCGGAGCGGTGGGGAGCGCCCGGCGAGGCCGCGATGGGGGCTCGTGCGGAAGCCGGCGGGCGGGCGACGAGAGTGCGCAGGTGTGCGGCGTGCTGCGCCTCGACCCAGCAGGGGTCGTCGAGCACGAGCGGCTGGGCCTCAGCCACCCACGGTGCGTGGACTCGGACAAGCCGCTGGTAGGCGCGGACGCTGCGGTCGAGCGTCGTGGCGGCCGGGTGCGCTGCTGGGATGGGTGTCGTCGGCTCGGGCGATGCTCCGGCGCTGGCCCAGTCGGCGAGCGTGAACCGTGGCCCGGCCGCAACCTCCCACCCAGGGGCGACGCGGTCGCGCCACTGCGTCATGCCGGACGCGTCGAGCTCGATGCGCTCGACGCCGCGAGACTCGAGGTCGGCGACGATGCGCGCGGCCTCGGCGCGGGTGTGCTCGGACGGCACGTCTTCGGCGACGAGGGCGCACACCTGCCCGATGGATCGAGCGACGGTGCGGTCGACGATGTCGCAAGCCGAGCAGAGGTGCGCACGCTCGGTCGACGCGTCGGCCGGCGTCGGGACGAGCGCGCGGACGCAGACGACGCAGAGCGCGCCGGGCTGCTCGACGGCAAGCGGCCAGGGGTCGGCGCCGGTGTCGACGAGCGGGTGGCGCGCACAGGTGACCGTGCCCGCGTCGTCGACGAGGGTCTGGCAGGCGGTGGCGGGTGTGGCGTGGATCGTGTGCATGGAAGTACCCCTTCCAACAGGGCCCCTCCCCGCGGCGTCGCCGCCGCGTAGGCGCGACGACGACGTGCGGGTGCGGGGCACCGCGTCTTCCCGCGCGAGCGTGCGGGCGGGTCTTCCTCCGGGGGCACCGTGCGCGGAGCGCGGTTGCTCGACCAGCAAGCCGGAGGGCTTAGCGCTGGTCGTCTTGACCAGGACAAGGTCTATCACGGGGGGTCTGACATCTGGCCCCGCGTGAGCCTGCAGCCACCCGAAGGTGTGACCTGGGCGTTCATCCACCTCGGGTCGGGGCTCGACCCGATGGGGGCCGCAACCGCCTCTTGCGGCACGCCTCTCGGGTCGATGAGGGATCTCGCGTCCGCCGAGACTGCTCAGTGCGACCCGCGTCGCGCGCGGTCGCTCGGCGGGGTCGTCGCGCTCACCCGGCGGGTCGTCGCGCTCACGGCTCGGACACGCTGCGTTCGGCGGCGGTTCTCCTCGGAGCCGCCGCCGAATCGTGAGACGGCACTATCGCGGCACCCCTCGCTATTAGTACACTTGTTCGAACGAGGGGGTGTGCGGATGAGTGCGGATGTGGCGGTGACGGTGGGCGACGTGACGGCTGTTGCTGAGCGCTTCCCGGTCGGTCGGGGGCTGGTGGATCGGGTCGAGGCGGAGCGTGTGATCGCCGAGGTGATGTCGGTCGTGGAGTCGCTCACGCGGGTCGCGAACGCGGT
>JAFABT010000061.1 GCA_023425905.1 Actinomycetes bacterium
CGCCTACCTCGACGGCCCCTTCCCGAGCGAGGTCGCGGAGCAGGGCGACGCCGTCACCGTGCTGTCGGACAAGGTCCCCGGGTCCGAGGCCGTGCTCGCGACGGAACCCGACCTCGTATGGGCCGGCTGGGAGTCGGTGTTCTCGGGCGACGGCGCGGGCGAGCGCGGCACGCTCCAGGCTGCGGGCGTCGCGACCTACGTCGCCCCGTCGGCGTGCAAGGCGCCGGGCTACCAGCCGGAGCGGCTCACGACCGACCTCCTGCTCGCAGAGATCACCGAGGCAGGTCGGCTCCTCGGCGCCGACGAGGCCGCGGCCGGGATCGTCGCGGAGCAGCGCGCGCTGCTCGCGGACGACCTGCCCGCCGCGCGCGCTGGACTGCCGACCGACGTGCCCGGCGGCACGGACGGGGCCGTCACCGCGCTCTGGTACTCCTCCGGCACCGACACCCCCTTCGTCGGGGCCGGGATCGGCGCACCGCAGCTCGTCATGGACCTCGTCGGGCTCACGAACATCGCAGGGGACGTCAAGGACACCTGGACCCCCTTCTCGTGGGAGCAGGTCGCGGCGGAGGACCCCGACGTGCTCGTCCTCGTCGACGCGACGTGGAACTCGGCGGCGAAGAAGATCGCACTCCTCGAGGGCGACCCGGTGCTCTCGACCCTCACGGCCGTCAAGGCCAAGCGCTACCTCGTCGTCCCCTTCCCCGCGACCGAGGCCGGCCTGCGCACGCTGCCCGCCGCGGTGGACCTCGCGGGCCAGCTGCGGACCGTGCTCGCACCCCCCGCGTGAGCGGCGTGCGCGTCCCGACCCTCGCGTGGGGTGCGGCCCTCGTCGTCCTCCTTGCGTGCTCGGTGACGTGGGCCGTCACGATCGGGCCGGCAGACCTCGGCGCGGGCGACGTGTGGCGCTCGGTCGCGAGCCACGTCGGCCTCGGCACGACGCCGCTCAACGAGCGGCTCGACGCGATCGTGTGGGAGCTGCGCCTCCCCCGCACCCTCACGGCCGCCGCGGTCGGCGCGGGGCTCGCCGTGTGCGGCGCCGTCATGCAGTCGCTCACCCGCAACCCGCTCGCCGACCCCTACCTCCTCGGGCTGTCCTCGGGCGCGAGCCTCGGCGCGGTCGCCGTGCTGCTCCTCGGCGTCGCCGTCGCGCTGCCGCTCGGCGCCTTCGCCGGTGCGCTGCTCGCGCTCGCCGCGACGCTCTCGCTCGCGGGCTCGCTCGGCGCTCTCACCCCGACCCGCACGGTGCTCGCGGGCATCGCGGTGTCGCAGCTCGCCGCGGCCGGGACGAGCTTCGTCGTGTTCTGGACCGCCCAGGGAGACTCGTACCGCGAGATCCTCGGCTGGCTCATGGGCTCCCTCGGCTCGGCCGGGTGGGAGTCCTTCGCGATCGCGGGAGCAGCGACGCTCGTCATCGGGACGCTGCTCGCCTCGACGGGCGGAACGCTCGACGCGTTCGCCTTCGGTGACGACGCCGCGGGCGCGCTCGGCATCGACGTCGCCCGCAGCCGCTGGGTGCTCCTCACGGGCGTCGCGCTCCTCACCGGCGCCCTCGTGTCCGTCTCGGGCTCGATCGGCTTCGTCGGCCTCGTCCTGCCGCACGCGGTGCGGCTCGTCACGGGCGGCCGACACCGCCGGCTGCTCCCGCTCGTCGCCCTCGTCGGCGCGATCTTCCTCGTGTGGGCGGACACCGCCGCCCGCAGCGTCTTCGCGCCCCGAGAGATCCCCGTGGGGATCCTCACCGCGGCGATCGGGGCCCCGGTGTTCGCCGCGCTGCTGTGGCGGGCGCGCCGCGACGCGGGAGCCCTGCGATGACGCTCGAGGTGGCGCGGGCCCGGTGGGGCGTCGACGGGCGTCTCATCGTCGACGACGTCGACGTCACCGTCCCCACGGGGTCGGTGGGCGGGCTCATCGGCCCGAACGGCTCGGGCAAGTCGTCCCTGCTGCGGCTCGTCGCCGGGCTACGGGCTCCCGACGGGGGCACGGTGCACCACGACGGCACCGACCTGCTGGCGCTCGGTCGACGCGAACGTGCGCGACGCAGCGCTCTCGTCGAGCAGGACGCCGCCGCGGAGGCACCGCTCACCGTCCTCGACGCCGTCCTCCTCGGCCGGACGCCGCACCGCTCCCGATGGGCCGCGGACTCCCCGGGCGACCGCGCCCTGGCACGGGCGGCGCTCGACGCGGTCGACGCGGCTACGCTCACGACCCGCCGGTTCGCGACGCTCTCGGGCGGCGAGCGGCAGCGGGTCCACCTCGCGAGGGCGCTCGCCCAGCAGCCGCGGTTGCTGCTCCTCGACGAGCCGACGAACCACCTCGACGTCCATGCGCAGCTCGCCGTGCTCGAGCTCGTCCGCCAGCTCAGCCAGGGCGGGGTCACGGTGCTCACTGCGCTGCACGACCTCACGCTCGCCGCGTCCTACTGCGACCACGTCGTCGTGCTCGGCTCAGGGCGGGTGGTCGCTGCAGGCCCGGTCGCCGAGGTCCTCGTGCCCGAGGTGCTCGACCCGGTCTACCACGTGCGGACGACCGTCCTCACGCACCCGGAGACCGGGCGGCCCGTGCTCACGTTCCGGCCACGCTGACGGCGCGCCCTCAGCACGCACTCGGCGCCGACGTCACCCCTGCTCTGCGATCCAGGCCGCGACCCGCTGCGCGCTCTCGGCCTCCGAGAGGTAGTCCCGCACGTAGAGCTGGTAGCCACGTCGACGACCCGGGCGCCGAAGACGTCCGCCCTCGCAGCCGAGCTCGGCTACGCCGACCAGGCCCACCTCGGCCGGGTGTACCGCCAGGTCATGGGGCAGACGCCCGGGCAGACCCGCCGCGAGCACGCACAGGCCTAGTCCTGGGTGACCTGCGCCCCCAGCGCACCGCGCGCGCCCTGCGCAGCCGCGCTGCCGAGGTCGTGCGTCCCACGCCCGTCCTGCAGCCCGCGGGCGTAGGCCTCGGCCGCCCCCTCCCGGAAGAGGTCGTCGGCCGAGTCCCGGACGAGCGTCCGCGCCCCCGGGCCGTCGTGGCCGAGGACGAGGTGCCCGAGCCCGCGGACGACCGCGACGGGCCGTCCCGAGGTCTTGCCCTTGACGAGCTCCGCGGCCGCGGCGATCTCGTCCGCGACGGCGGTGACGGTCGCGGTGAGCGGCCGTCCGTGGGTGTCGTGCACGCCGCGGAGGTCGTCGAGCACCCGGAGTCCCGCTGCGCCGATCGCAAGGTCGACGACACCGTCGCGCCAGGGTCGCCCCGCGGTGTCGGTGAGGACGACGCCCACGTCGACCCCGAGCGCCTCCCGGACGTGGGCGCGGATGCGGGCGGCGCTCGCGTCCGGGTCCAGCGGGAGGAGCAGGACGGTCCCGTCGGGGGTGTTGCTCGCGTCGACCCCGGCGGCGGCCATGACGAGCCCGAGCCGGTTCTCGACGATGCGCAGCGGCGGCTGCCCCGGACGGGCACGCGACGCGACGACGCGGACGGTCTCCTCGGTGATCGCGTCCTCGCGGTCGGCGGCCCGGCGCACCCGGCCCTCTGCCTTCGACACGACCTTGCTCGTGACGACGACGACGTCGCCGTGCGTGAGGTCAGGGCACAGCCGGGTCACGAGCTCACCGACGTCGTCGCCAGGCTGCACCTCCCCCGCGCCGTCCGGGGCGTGGACGGAGAACGC
>JAFABT010000065.1 GCA_023425905.1 Actinomycetes bacterium
CTGCTGGGCCGCCCGCTCGACCGCAGGGCGCTGCTCGGCTCGGCCGTCACTCGCTGGCCCGCGCTCGGCAGTCCTGACCGGCCCGAGGAGCTGCGGTCGCAGGCCGCCGCGCTCGGCGACGTCGACGTGTGCGGTGGGGCCCTCGTGCGACCCGGCCTGCTCGCCGTCGTGGGCGACGCCCGCTCGGCGGCTCGGCGTATTCTCGACATCTCGCGCCACAGCACATGAGGAACGTTCTGACTCATTGTCAGATCAATGTCACATTCACGGGTTGCGCCATTTGCTCGAGCCATGTCGCGCGCATTCGCACGAACGCGCACAATGGCCCCGTCCTGCGATCCCGTCCGTCAGCACCAGGAGCCGCCGCACCATGACGACCGCCACCCCCGACCCGTCGGTCGCCTCCGGCGAGCGCACCCACCCCGTCGACGAGCCGACGCCCTCCCCCGCGACCGGCTGGACACTGTGGGCCGTGCTCCGCCGGCCGGCGCCGGGCGCGTCGGCCGCCGCCGGCACCACGGCCCGCCCAGCCCTCGCCGAGGCGATCGCCGCGCTCCCCGGGGACGTCACCGTCCGCGGCGTCTACGACACGACGGCGCTCCGGGCCGACGCCGCGATCATGGTGTGGCTGCACGGCACCTCGGCCGAGGCGATCCAGGACGCCTGGCGCGCTCTCCGCGCGACCGTCGAGCTGCACGGCCTCGAGGAGCGCTGGAACGCCCTCGGCGTCGACCGTCCGGCCGAGTTCTCCCGGAACCACGTCCCCGCGTTCCTCCGCGGGGCTCCGCCGCGCCGCTGGCTCACCGTCTACCCCTTCGTCCGGTCCTACGACTGGTACCTGCTGCCGACCGAGGAGCGCGCGGAGATGCTCCGCGAGCACGGCGGCAAGGGGCGGGTCCACGAGGGAGTGCTGTCGAACACCGTCGCGTCCTTCGCGCTCGGGGACTACGAGTGGCTGCTCGGCCTCGAGTCGGATGAGCTAGTCGAGCTCGTCGACCTCATGCGGGACCTGCGCCAGACGGAGGCGCGTCGTCACGTCCGCGAGGAGGTCCCGTTCTTCACGGGCCGGCGCATCGAGGCCGACGAGGTCGCGGGGGTGCTCGCGCTGTGACCGCCACCTACGACGCCGTCCTGCTCACGTCCTTCGGCGGCCCCGAGGGCCCCGACGACGTCCTCCCCTTCCTGCGCAACGTCACCCGCGGGAAGGGCATCCCCGACGAGCGGCTCGAGGAGGTCGGCGAGCACTACCGCGCCTTCGGCGGCGTCTCCCCGATCAACGCGCAGAACAGCGCGCTGCGGGCCGCGCTCGAGGCGGAGCTCGCCCGGCGGGGCACCCCGCTGCCCGTGCTGTGGGGCAACCGCAACTGGGCCCCGTACATCGACGACGCGCTGCGCGAGGCCGACGCCGCGGGCCACCGCCGCCTGCTCGCGGTCGTGACGAGCGCGTACTCGTCGTACTCCTCCTGCCGGCAGTACCGCGAGGACCTCGCGCGCTCGCTCGACGAGACCGGGCTCGCGGGCCGGATCCACATCGACAAGGTGCGCCAGTACTTCGACCACCCGGGCTTCGTCGAGCCGTTCGTCACCGGTGTGCGTGACGCGCTCGAGCGCCTCGACCTGCCGGACGAGCGGGTGCACGTCCTGTTCGCGACGCACTCGATCCCGCTCGACGCCGCGCGCGTGTCCGGTCAGACCGAGGGGCGCGACTTCGGCGACGAGGGCGCCTACGGTGCCCAGCACCGCGCGGTCGCCGAGGTCGTCATGGCGGCGCAGGACCGGTCGCCGGCGTGGTCGCTCGCCTACCAGTCGCGGTCGGGGCCGCCGAGCCAGCCGTGGCTCGAGCCGGACGTCAACGAGGTCATCGAGGCGCTCGCGCTCGACGGGCTCGAGGCCGTCGTCGTCGTACCGATCGGCTTCGCCTCGGACCACATGGAGGTGCTGTGGGACCTCGACGAGGAGGCCCGGCAGACGGCCGAGCGCGTCGGGATCCGCTTCGAACGGGTGCTCACCCCGGGGACGGACCCGCTGTTCGTCGCGGGGCTCGCGGACCTCGTCCTCGAGCGGGTCGAGCTGCTCGCCGGGCGTGAGCCAGAGCGGGCGGCGCTCACGGCGCTCGGGCCGTGGGACGACGTCTGCCGGCCGGGGTGCTGCGCGAACCTGCGGCAGGGACCGCTTCCGGCGATCGCGGGCGAGGCGCCCTGAGGTCGTGACGCCGGGGCGACGCGACGGTGCCGTCCGTCGCCCCGGGTGCGGTCGCCCTCGGTCAGGGGGTGTGGGGGGTGAGCGGCGCGATGACGCCCTGGCTGTCGAGCTCGTCGGACATGTCCGTGAGGAACTTGACGACGCCGGGCCGCTGCTCCGGGGGGACGCCCCGGGCGATCTCCGCCATGCGCTCGTGCATCCAGGTGAGCCGCGACCGGATCTCCTCGTGCGCGTGCTCGGTCGTGCTGAGGAAGACGGAGCGGCGGTCCGTGGGGTGCGGTGTGCGGGCGAGGTGACCCGAGGCCGTGAGCCGGTCGACGAGCTTGGTCGTCGACGCGCTCGAGATGCCGAGGTGGCGGGAGAGCTCCCGCGGGGTGAGCTGCTCGCCCTTCGACTCCGCTTCCATGACCAGCTGCAGTGCCTGCATGTCAGACTCGTTCATGTCCATCCCTGCGCTCATGCGGCGGCGCATGGACTGGTCGGACCGGCGGAATCGGCGGAGGGCGTGGAGCATGGCAATGACGTCCTGCTCGTCCGGGTACCAGTACCCGGGCTGCTCAGGGGCGCGGTGCGCGCGGTCTGCGGTGCTCACACGTAGATCCTACACCTAGTTGTTTACTAGTTAGGCTATTGATACGCTCATCTAACTACTTCGGCCGGACTCCCTGACCGAGTGACCGAGGAGGTTCGCCGTGACGCCCAGCGACACCGTCGAGGACCACGTCGTCCTCCTGGCCGACGACGGCACACCCGTGGGCACCGCCCCCCGGGCCGACGTCCACACCCATGACACCCCGCTCCACCTGGCCTTCTCCTGCTGGCTCCACCGCGCGGACGGCGCCGTGCTCGTCACGCGCCGCGCGCTGAGCAAGCGGACCTTCCCCGGGGTGTGGACGAACTCCTTCTGCGGCCACCCGCGCGTCGGCGAGTCCCTCGAGCACGCGGTCCGCCGGCACGGGATCCACGAGCTCGGCCTCGAGGTCGAGCGCATCACCCCCGCAGTCCCCGACTTCCGCTACCGGGCGCTCGACGCCTCAGGGATCCTCGAGAACGAGATCTGCCCCGTCTTCGACGCCTGGACGCAGCACGAGCCCGCCCCTCACCCCGGGGAGGTCATGGACATGCGCTGGGTGAGCGTCGACCGTCTCCACCGCGCGATCGACGAGACGCCCTGGGCGTTCAGCCCCTGGCTCGTCGAGCAGTCCCACGCCCGCCGCGGCATCCTCCTCACCGGGTCGCGGTCATGAGCGCCGACCAGCGCATCGACCTCGTGCTCGACGAGGGCCGCGCCCGCTCGGCGGCGCTCGGCCCCGAGTACGCACTGCTGTGGGACGGGCTCGACCGCGCCACCCGCGGCGGCAAGCGGTTCCGCCCCGCCCTCGCTGCCGAGGCCCACGCGGCGTTCGGCGGCACCGCGCACGACGCGCTCGACGCCGTGGGCGCCGCGCTCGAGCTCCTCCACACCGCCTTCGTCGTCCACGACGACGTCATCGACGGTGACGAGGTCCGGCGCGGGCGCCTCAACGTCAACGGCACCTTCGCCGCCCATGCCCGCCTCCGCGGCGTCCCGGACGACCGCGCCGAC
>JAFABT010000086.1 GCA_023425905.1 Actinomycetes bacterium
GATCTCCGCCTCCTTGATGTCCGCGAGGACCTCGTCCCACCCGGTCTCGATGACGGGCGAGAACGCGATGACGTCGACGTCCTGCGCGATGAAGTCGCGCAGCGCCTTGATCTGGTTCTCCTGCTTCTGCTGCGCGTCGACGAACGTGAGCTCGATGCCGTTGGCGGCGGTGAGGCTCGCCTTGACCGACTCGGTGTTCGCGGTGCGCCAGCCGGACTCGGCGCCGAGCTGGGAGAAGCCGACGCGGATGGTGCCCGCCTTGTCGCCCTCGCCTCCCTTGCCGGTGGTCTCGGCGTCGTCGCTGCACGCCGTGAGGCCCAGTGCGGCCACGGCCGCGATCGCCGTGATGATGACGAGGTTCTTGCGCTTGCTGGTCATGCTCTCCTCCTTGAGAGTTCCGGCCGTGCGGGACTGGTCGAGGGACCAGGACCTGGCCGTACCGGTGCGGGTGTGAACGTCGTGCTCGAACGGTGGTGCTGGTCGTGCTGATCGATCCGGGTCGGGCAGCGGGTCAGAACCCGCGGTCGATCCGGTGGTAGACGGCGTCCCAGCGCAGCTCGCGCTCGATCTGCCGGACGGTCGTGCTCTCGTCGATGACGACGAGCTCGATCCCGGCCATCCGGGCAAGGTCCTCGAAGACCTCGATGCCGAGCGCCGTCGTCATGACCGTGTGGTGGGCGGCACCGACGTGCAGCCAGGCTGCCGCCGACGTCGCGAGGTCGGGTCGCGGCGCCCACACGGCGTGGGCGACGGGGAGCCGGGGAAGGGCCTGCGGCGGCTCGACGACGTCGACGACGTTGGCGGTGAGCCGGAAGCGGTCACGCATGTCGCTCAGCGCGACGACGAGCGCCGGGCCGGGCGCGGCGGAGAACACGAGCCGCACCGGGTCCTCCCGGCCGCCGATGCCGAGCGCGTGCACCTCGAGAGCGGGCTTCGCCGTCGTGAGCGACGGGCAGATCTCGAGCATGTGGGCGCCGAGGATGAGCTCCTCGCCGGGGGTGAGGTCGTACGTGTAGTCCTCCATGAGCGAGGCGCCGCCCGGCAGGCCGTGGCCCATGACCTTCGCGGCGCGGACGAGGACGGCCGTCTTCCAGTCGCCCTCGGCCCCGAAGCCGTAGCCCTCCGCCATGAGGCGCTGCACCGCGAGGCCGGGAAGCTGGCGCAGGCCGCCGAGGTCCTCGAAGTTCGTCGTGAACGCCCCGAAGCCGCCCTCGACGAGGAAGGTCCGCAGCCCCGCCTCGATGCGGGCGCCGTAGCGCAGCGACTCGTGACGTTCCCAGCCGGGCCGCAGCTCGGGTGCGACGTCGTACGTCTCGAGGTACTCCGCGACGAGCGCGTCGACCTCGGACTCGGACACCGCATCGACGAGGTCGACGAGGTCGTTGACGCCCCACGTGTTGATCGAGACGCCGAGCATGACCTCGGCCTCGGTCTTGTCACCCTCGGTGACGGCGACCTCACGCATGTTGTCGCCGAACCGGGCGACGCGCAGGCCGTCGAGCTCTGCCCGCCCCGCCGCGGCCCGCACCCAGGTGCCGACCTCGGCGCGCACCCGGGCGTCGGTCACGTGGCCGACGACGGTCTTGCGGGCGACCTGCAGCCGGGTCTGGACGTAGCCGAACTCCCGGTCGCCGTGCGCGGCCTGGTTGAGGTTCATGAAGTCCATGTCGATCGTCGACCACGGCAGCGCGACGTTCGCCTGGGTGTGCAGGTGGAGCAGCGGCTTCGCGAGCAGGTCGAGACCCCGGATCCACATCTTCGCCGGGGAGAACGTGTGCATCCAGGCGACGACGCCGATGCACGCGTCGGACGCGCCGGCGTCGATGATCGTGCGGCGGATCGCGTCCGAGCTCGTGAGCACGGGCTTCCACACGATGCGCACGGGGATCTCGTCCGCCCCGTCGAGTGCCGCCGCGATGCTCTGCGACTGCCGGGCCACCTGGTCGAGGACGTCCTCCCCGTACAGGCCCTGGCTGCCAGTGAGGAACCAGATCTCCTTGCCCTCGAACGGGCTGTCCTTGACGCTCACTTGGTGTCCTCCTGGCCGTAGACGTTCTGGTACCGGTCGTAGAGCCGGTCGATGTCGCGCTGGTCGATCGGCGTCGGTGCGCCGAGCTGGCTCGAGATGTGGACGGTGCGCGCGACCTCCTCGACCATGACGGCCGCCTTGACGGCCGCGGTCGCGTCACGCCCGATCGTGAACGGGCCATGGTTGCGCATGAGCACCGCGGGGCTGCGCGAGGCGCTGAGCGTCTCGACGATGCCGCGGCCGATCGAGTCGTCACCGATGAGCGCGAACGGCCCGACGGGCACCGGCCCGCCGAACTCGTCGGCCATCATCGTGAGGACGCAGGGGATCTCCTCCCCGCGCGCGGCCCAGGCCGTCGCGTACGTCGAGTGGGTGTGGACGACGCCGCCGACGTCGGGCATGTGCCGGTAGACGTAGGCGTGCGCCGCGGTGTCCGACGAGGGGGCGCGGTCGCCGTCGACGAGCGCGCCGGCGAGGTCGCACACGACCATCGCCTCGGGGCTGAGCGCGTCGTACGTGACGCCCGACGGCTTGATGACGAAGAGGTCGGGGTGGCCCGGGACGCGCACCCGCTCGGACACGTTGCCGGCGGTCCACACGACGAGGCCCCACCGCGGCAGCTCTGCGTGCAGGCGCGAGACGCGCTCGCGCGCCTCGGCGACGGCCGCGTGCACCTCGGGTGCGACGTCGGACAGGGTGCGGGGCGCGGTCACGGGCGGGACTCCTCGGGCTCGGCGGTTGCGGCGCGTGCCGCGAGGGCGTCGCGGCGGACCGCGCGCAAGCGGTGCATGACGTCGTTCTCACCACGGCCGAAGTAGTCGTGGAGGGTGCGGTACTCGGCGTAGAGCCGGTCGTAGGCGGCGGCGCGCTCCTCGTCGGGCAGGTAGGCGCGCTCGATGCGGCGGCCCATGACCGCCGCGGCGGCGCGCACGTCGGAGAAGGCACCGGCGGCGACGGCCGCGTGGATCGCGGAGCCGAGGGCGGGGCCCTGGTCCGAGACGACCGTCGACAGCGGCAGCCGCGTGACGTCGGCGTACATCTGCATGAGGAGGCGGTTCTTGAGCAGGCCGCCGGCGACGACGAGCTCGCGCACAGGGACCCCCGCGGCGTCGAAGGTCTCGACGATCGTCCGGGTGCCGAAGGCCGTCGCCTCGAGGAGCGCCCGGTACTGGTCCTCCGGCCGCGTCGCGAGGGTCTGCCCGAGGATGACGCCCGAGAGCTCGTGGTCGACGAGCACCGAGCGGTTGCCGGAGTGCCAGTCGAGGGCGACGAGGCCGTGCTCGCCGATCTGCTGCTGCGCGGCGAGCGCGGTGAGGTGCTCGTGCACGGTCACGCCCTGGGCGCGCGCCGCCTCCTCATAGCTCGCGGGGACGCCGTGCGCGACGAACCAGCCGAAGATGTCCCCGACGCCGCTCTGGCCGGCCTCGTACCCCCACAGCCCGTCGACGATCCCGCCGTCGACGACGCCGCACATGCCGGGCACCTCGGCGAGCTGGTCGCTGTTCATCACGTGGCACGTCGAGGTGCCCATGATCGCGACCATCTGCCCGGGCTCGGTCGCGCCCGCGGCCGGCGCGGTCACGTGCGCGTCGACGTTGCCGACCGCGACGGCGATCCCTTCGGGGAGCCCGGTCCACGCGGCGGCCTCCGCGGTGAGCGACCCGGCACGGTCACCGAGGCGGCCGATGCGGTGCGCGAGCTTGTCCTCGACGAAGTCCTCGAAACGCGGGTTGAGGGCCGCGAGGTACTCCCGCGACGGGTACTGCCCGTCCTGGTAGACGCCCTTGTAGCCGGCGGTGCACGCGTTGCGGACGTAGGTGCCGGTGAGCTGCCAGACGATCCAGTCGGCGGCCTCGACCCAGTGCTCGGTCGCCGCGTAGATCTCCGGGTCGCCCTCGAGCAGCTCGAGGCCCTTGGCGAGCTCCCACTCGCTCGAGATGAGGCCGCCGTAGCGTCCGAGCCAGGGCTCGCTGCGCTCACGGGCGAGGTCGTTGATGCGGTCGGCGTGCGGCTGTGCGGCGTGGTGGCGCCACAGCTTGACGTAGGCGTGGGGGCGGTCGGCGAACTGCGGGTGCTCGGACAGCGGGGTGCCGGACGCGTCGGTCGGGATCATCGTGCACGCGGTGAAGTCGGTCCCGATGCCGACGACGCGGGCTGCGTCGACGACGTCGGGGCCGTGGGCGTCGCGCGCCGCGGCAAGGGCGGCCGGGACGGCGTTGCGCAGGACGTCGACGTAGTCGGACGGGACCTGCAGCGCCCAGTCGGCGGGGAGCGGGAGCGGACGCCCGGCGTCCGCCGCGGGTCCGTGGTCGAGCGTGCGGTCCATGACGGCGTGGGGGTAGGCGAAGGTCGCACTGCCGAGCTCGGCGCCGTCGCTCACGCGGACGACGAGGGCGCGTCCCGAGAGGGTGCCGAAGTCGACGCCGATGACGAGCGCCCCGTCCGGTGCGGCGGTGGCTGAGGTGCTGGAGGCAGGGCTGCCGGTCATGTCGCGGGTCACGTCCTTGTGATCTGGCCCACATCTGCGTGGGCTCACCAGATGATGTTAGCGCTCACAAGCCATATGTCAACGTTCACATCGAAACTTGCGGAAAATCCGCCGAACCCGCGGGTCCCGCTCCCGAACCCGCGGGTCCCGCTGCCGAGCGCGCGGGTGACTCAGGCCCGCGCGGGTCCCGTCGACGCGCGCACGATGAGCCGCGGCGCGATCGGCGTGTGATCGAGCTCGAGGCCCTCCATCGCGTCGAGGAGCATCGCGATCGACCGCTGCCCCAGCTGCCGGAACTCCTGGCGCATCGTCGTGAGCGGCGGCAAGAAGCAGTCCGCGCCCTCGATGTCGTCGAAGCCGATGACCGACACGTCCCCCGGGACGCTCGCCCCGTGGTCGACCGCCGCCCGGATGAAGCCCAGCGCGAGCTGGTCGTTCGACGTGAACACCGCCGACGGCAGCCCGTCCTTCGCCATCCGGCGCCCCACCTCGTACCCGCGCCGCGACTCCCACGCCCCCGCGTCGACGAGCAGGCCGCTCGGGTCGATCCCCGCGTTCGCGAGCTCCTCACGCCAGCCGATGATGCGCTCACGCGCATCGAGCCAGTCCCCCGGCCCCGCGATGTGGACGATGTCCCGGTGCCCGAGCTCGAGCAGATGCCGCGTCGCCTGGCGCGCACCGAGCCGCTGATCGACGCTCACCGGGTGGAACGCCTGGCCCGCCGGCACGCCCGCGGCGATCGTCACGACCGGCACCTGCTCCGCGTACGGGCTCAGCACGGAGTGCACGTCCGTCATGGGTGCGATGACGACAACGCCCTCGACGCCCTGCGAGAGAAAGTGCTCCATCGCCCGGGGCGTGCTCTCCGGGGTGAGGTTCGGCATCGAGACCATCGACACGAAGTAGCCGGCCTCCCGCGCGGCCTGCTCGACCGCGAGCAACGTCGACGTCGGCCCAAAGCTGGGACCGGACGCCGTGACCAGCCCGATCATCCCCGACCTGCTCGTCACGAGCGCCCGCGCCGCCGTGTTACGCCGGTACCCGAGCTGAGCGATCGCCGCCCGCACCCGGTCCGCGGTCTCCGGCCGCACGCTCGGGTGGTCGTTGAGCACCCGAGACACCGTCTGGTGGGAGACGCCCGCCACCCGGGCGACGTCGTTCATCGCCGGAGGTCGGCCCGAGCGCGACCTCGGCTGCGTCGTCATGCGCCGGTGGCGGACGATGCCGCGCCGTAGGCCCGACCCAGCTCGACCGACCGGTCGCGGCACGTGACGGCGGCCTGCACGACGGCCGCCCGCACCCCACCCGCGTCTAGCTCACGGACCGCCGCGACCGTCGTCCCGCCCGGGGAGGACACCCGCTCCCGCAGCACGACAGGATGCTCGCCGCTCTGCGCGACGAGCGCCGCAGCGCCCTCGACCGTCGCGGTCGCGAGCTGCAGGGCGAGGTCGCGCGTGAGACCGAGGAGCACCCCGGCCTCGGCCATCGCGTCGATGAGGTAGAGCGCGTAAGCGGGGCCGGAGCCGGAGATCGCGGTGACTGCGTCGAGGTCCTTCTCCGGGACCCGGACGACGAGGCCGGTCGGGGCGAGCAGCCGCTCGACGAGAGCGAGATGCTCCTCCGTCGCCGCCGCGCCGCCGCTGATCGCGCTCGCACCCTTCCCGACGACCGCCGGGGTGTTGGGCATGACGCGCACGACTGCCGTGCCCGCGCCCAGGACGTCGGCGTAGAAGGACAACGGGATGCCCGCGGCGACGGTCGCGACGACGGCGTCGGCGCTCAGCCTGCCCGCGACCTCGCGCAGCACCTCCCCGACGACGTTCGGCTTCACGGCGACGAGGACGAGGCCGGCGTCGGCGACCGCATCGGCCGCGTCGGACGCGGTGGCGATCTCGTATGTCGCGGCGAGGTCCGCGGCACGCCGCTCGGCGCGCTCGACGACGACGACGTCACCGGCTCCCCAGCCTGCGTCGAGAAGGGCCTTGATCAGCACCTCGCCCATCACACCGCCGCCGAGCACCACCGCACGAGTCATGCACGCGAGACTATTGCACCGCGCCTGCCCGCGACCGGCGACGGGCCGCACTCTGGGGACGAACCTCACGCGAGCGCCGCCGCAGTCGGACCCGCCTCGCCGAGGGTCAGAGCCGGGGAGCCGCCGATCAGAGCCGGTAGCCGAGGTAGACGTCTCGCACGAGCGCGAGCGGGCCGCTCACCCGGAACCGCGCGGACCCGTTCGTCCAGATGATCTGCGCAACCGCCGGGTCCTTCGTCTGCACGACCCACGCACGCCCGGCCGTCTTGCCATTGGCGAGGACGACGTCGTGCCGCTCGAGGACCTCGGCGCCGTCCTCCTTGAGCCGGGTGACCACCGCCTTCGCGGCCTTGTCCGCCTGCTTCGCCGTGCGCCATTGACCAGCGACGACGTCGACCTGACGTTCCGGGCTCGCCGCGTACCGCACCTGCCACGCGTCAAGCGCACCGGCGCGCAGCGTCGCGACGTGCCGCTTCTGCGACGTGAGGACGAGGTCGAGCACGGTGTCCGGGATCGCCTCACCGAAGGCCGTCCCGGGCTTGCGCGCCGCCGGGGTCGCCCCCGCGGGAGCGAGCGGGGGTGCCGTGACGGTCGCCGTGACCGTGACCGTGGGCCCGGGGAGCGGCTCGGGCGTGAACGTGCCCCGGGACCACAGCACGGCGAGCACGCCGAGCACGACGACGACCCCACCGAGCACGCCAAGGAGGATGCCGCGCCTCGTCGGGCCCGCGCCGGCATGACGGGGGGCGGCCCCCGCGGACGTCTCGTGGTCCTGCGTGACCTTCGCCTCGGTCTCGCTGCCGGGTGCGGCGGCGCGCGCCGGGGTGTCGTCGGGGCCTTGCAGGTCGGGGCGCTGGGCCATGGCCCTCCTCGATGTCGCTCGTCGTCGTCCGGAACGCCGTGCGGCCCGTCCCGTCCGATCCAGGCTACGTCGGAACGGCGCGACGCCCGCGACCGAGGTCGTGCCGTGAGCCGGGGCCGGGGCCGGGGCCGCGCCGTGAGCCGCTCGTAGACTGGGGCCGGTGAGCAGCACGGTGGAGACCCCCCTCGACACGCCCCGCACGTGGCTCGAGCTGCCGGACCCGGAATGGGACCCGCGAGCCGAGCCCGACGGCCCGGCCCAGGTGTTCCGTCTCGACCTCACCTGGCTCACGTCGTCATGGGGGTGCCTGTTCGGCGGCGGCTGCGAGGGCATCTACGCCGACCGGCCCAACGACGGCTGCTGCACCCTGGGCGCGCACTTCACCGACGCCGCAGACGAGGAGCGCGTCGCCGCGCACGTCGCGGCCCTCACCCCCGAGCGGTGGCAGCGGCACCCCGCGAACCGGGGCGCCGGCCCCGGCGTCGCCCGCGACGACTGGACGACGACGGACGACGACGGCGACCGCGCGACGCTCCGGGCCGACGGGGCGTGCGTCCTGCTCAACGACCCCGGCTTCGCGGGCGGCCCGGGCTGCGCCCTCCACCACCTCGCGCTCGCCCAGGGCGTGAGCCACGTCGCGACCAAGCCCGACGTGTGCTGGCAGCTCCCGCTCCGGCGCAGCTACCGCGACGTCGAACGCCCCGACGGCTCGACGTACCTCGAGGTGACGATCACGGAGTACGACCGTCGCGGCTGGGGGCCGGGCGGGCACGACCTCGACTGGTACTGCACGGGCAACCCGGCGGCGCACGAGGGGGCTGTCCCGGTGTTCCGCTCCTCGGAGAACGAGCTGCGCGAGCTCGTCGGGAACGCGGTGTACGACGTCGTCGTCGAGCGTTGCGAGGCGCTCATGCCCACGGTCCGGGCGGCGCAGGAGGCGGTGCTGGCCGGTGGGTCGGCGAGCGTGAGCCGCGCGGGGCGTCCGCTGCTCCCGCTCGAGGTGCACCCCGCGACGGTGCTCGCCGCGACCCGCCGCTGACCGCAGCGGCTCCCGGCAGCCGGCAGGCGTTGTCAGGCGCTGGCAGAGGCTGTCAGGGGCTGCGGGTAGGTTCGCGCCGTGGCTGCAGCAGGGAACGGGACACGAACGAGCGCACGCGGCGGGGCCGCCGGTGCGCGGTCGGCGCGCACGGGCTTCCGCTGCACCGAGTGCGGCTGGCAGACGGCCAAGTGGGTAGGGCGGTGCGGCGAGTGCCAGGAGTGGGGCAGCGTCGTCGCCGACGCGGGCCCGGGCGGCGGAGCGCCCCGCACGGTCGCGGCCTCCCCCGTCTCCGGTCCGGCCCGGCCGATCGCCGACATCGACGTCGAGTCCGCCCGGGCCAAGCCGACGGGCGTCGGCGAGCTCGACCGCGTGCTCGGCGGCGGCATCGTGCCCGGCGCCGTGCTGCTCCTCGCAGGCGAGCCGGGCGTCGGCAAGTCCACCCTGCTCCTCGACGTCGCCGCCCGGGCCGCGCGCGGCGGACGCACCGTCCTCTACCTCACGGGCGAGGAGTCCGCGGGGCAGGTGCGGCTGCGGGCGGAACGCATCGGCGCGCTCGAGCCGAACCTCCTGCTCGCGGCGGAGACGGACCTCGGTTCGGTGCTCGGCCACATCGAGCAGTCGAACCCCGACCTCCTCGTCGTCGACTCCGTGCAGACGATCGCGTCGACCGAGGTCGAGGGCGCGCCCGGCGGCGTCGCGCAGGTGCGGGAGGTCGCCGGGGCGCTCATCGCCGCCGCCAAGCGGCGCAACCTGCCCGTCGTCCTCGTCGGGCACGTGACGAAGGACGGGTCCGTCGCCGGCCCGCGCACGCTCGAGCACCTCGTCGACGTCGTGTGCCAGTTCGAGGGTGACCGCCACTCCCGCCTGCGGCTGCTCCGTGCCGTGAAGAACCGCTACGGCCCCACGGACGAGGTCGGCTGCTTCGACCTCACCGAGACGGGGATCGAAGGGCTCCTCGACCCGAGCGGGCTGTTCCTCTCCCACACTCTCGGGGACGTGGCCGGGACGGCCGTCGGCGTCAGCCTCGAGGGGCGCCGGCCGCTCGCGATCGAGGTCCAAGCCCTCGTCGCACCCTCCGTGC
>JAFABT010000123.1 GCA_023425905.1 Actinomycetes bacterium
AGGTCGTCGGCGAGCGCGAAGCGCAGGACTGCGAGCAGGGCGGACGCGTCCGGACCGCCGTTGCCGGAGACGCCATCGAGCCAGAGAGCGTGCCGGGCCTGCGCCTCGGCGAGGACGGCCTCGTTCCACTCCCAGTCGGCCGCGTAGTGGTGCGCGAGCAGGGCGAGACGGATCGCCACGGGGTCGACACCCTGGTCCCGGAGCGCTGAGACGAGGACGAGGTTGCCCTTGGACTTGCTCATCTTCTCGCCCTCGAAGCCCACCATCCCCGCGTGGACGAACGCGTGCGCGCCCCGGTGGTGCCCCTCGGGGCCGCCGAGGCCGAGCGCAGCGGCGTGGCTCGAGCTCATCTCGTGATGCGGGAAGGCGAGGTCGGAGCCGCCGCCCTGGACGTCGAACGGCAGGCCGATCGTGCGACTCGCGATCGAGGTGCACTCGATGTGCCAGCCAGGCCGCCCGGATCCGAGCGTCACTGCGGGCCACGCCGGCTCACCCGGACGCTCGCGCCGCCACAGCAGCGGGTCGAGGGGGCCGCGCTTGCCGGGGCGGTCCGGGTCGCCGCCGCGCTCGGCGAAGATCGCGCGCATCGCCTCGGCGTCCAGGCCTGACACCGAGCCGAAGTCGGCGTCGGTCGACAGGTCCGCGTAGACGTCGCCCAGATCGGGCGCGTCGCCGCCGGCGCCTGGCTCGAGCGGGACGCGGTAGGCGAGGCCAGCCTCGAGCAGGACCTCGACGTCCGTCGCGATCGCGTCGATCGACTCCACGACGCCGCGGTAGAACGTCGGTGGCAGGACGCCGAGCGCCGTCATGTCCTCACCGAACAGATCGATCTGGCTCGTCGCGAGCTCGCGCCAGTCGACGCCCGTCGCGGCCGCCCGCTCGAGAAGCGGGTCATCGACGTCCGTGACGTTGAGCGCATACGTGACGTCGAGACCGGCGTCGAGCCATGCCCGGACCAGGACGTCGAAGGCGACGAAGGTGTTCGCGTGGCCGATGTGCGTCGCGTCGTACGGCGTGATCCCGCACACGTAGAGCGAGGCGGTCGCACCGTCGGCGGCGACGACGCGAGCGCCCGTGGCCGTGTCGGTGACCTTGACCACCTCGCCGCGGCCGGGCAGGACAGGACGTTGCGGGGCAGGCCAGGTGAGCACGTGCGAAGCCTAACCGGCTCTCAGCTCGACGCGGGCAGCGCCTCGAGCACGCCGAAGCCCAGCAGGACGACGACGAGCAGACCCAGCCCGATCCGGTAGATGACGAACGGCGCGTAGGACCGGGTCGAGACGAGCTTGAGGAACCACACGATGACGACGTACCCGACGAGAGCGGCAACAGCGGTCGCGACGAGCGTCACGCCGATGCTCGGGGTGCCGGGCGTGCCGAACTCCCCCGCGGTGTCGAGCAGCTGGTAGAACCCTGAGCCCATGACGGCCGGGATCGCGAGCAGGAACGAGTACCGGGCTGCGGCCTCCCGCGTGTAGCCCATGAGCAGCCCCGCGGTGATCGTGCCGCCCGAGCGGGAGACCCCAGGGATGAGAGCCATCGCCTGCGCGAAGCCGAAGAGCACGGCGTGCCGGGGGGTGAGCTCCGTGAGCTCACGCGACTTCGCACCGACCCGGTCCGCCCACCCCAGGACGAGGGCGAAGACGACGAGCGTCCCGGCGACGAGGTAGAGATTGCGGAACGGGTGCTCGATGGCGTCCTTGAGCAGCAGCCCGAGGACGACGATCGGCACCGAGCCGAGGGCGATGAACCACGCCATCTGCGCGTCGTGGTCGTGCGCGCCCATCCGGGCCCGCCATCCGCTCCCGTCGGCGCCGCGCAGCGCCCGCCACCAGGCCCTGCAGATGCGCGCGATGTCACGTCGGAAGTAGACGACGACGGCCGCCTCTGTACCGATCTGGGTGATCGCGGTGAACGCCGCCCCGGGGTCCCCCGACCCCAGGAGGTCCCCGACGATCCGCAGATGGGCCGAGGACGAGATCGGGAGGAACTCCGTGAGCCCCTGGACGAGGCCGAGCAGGACGGCCTCGAAGACGCCCATCGATTCACCAGTCACGGTGCGCAACCCTAGCGCCCCCTCGGGATAGGTTTCCCTCATGCTTCAGCGCCAGCTCGGCCGGACGGGCCTGCACGTCTCCCACCTCGGTCTCGGCACGATGACGTGGGGGCGCGACACCGACGAGGACGAGGCGGCCGAGCAGCTTCGGGACTTCGTCGCCGCGGGGGGCACACTCCTCGACACCGCTGCCTCCTACTCCGAGGGCGCGGCCGAGGAGCTCATCGGCTCGCTCCTGGGCACCGAGGCGGAGCGTGAGGACCTCGTGCTCGTGACGAAGGGGGGCGTGCGGCGCACCCGGTCCGGAGCGGTCGTGGACGCGTCCCGCGCGAGCCTGCTCGACTCGCTCGACGCATCGCTCGGGCGGCTCGGCACCGACCACGTCGAAGTCTTCCTCGTCCAGGCTCCCGACCCTCGCACCCCGCTCGACGAGACGGTGAGCGCGCTGCGCACAGCGGTCACGTCGGGCAGAGCGCGCTACGTCGGCCTGTCGAACCACCCGGGGTGGCAGACCGCGCGTGCGGCGACGCTGCTCGCCGACGTCGGGCTCGCCGCCGTCGAGGTCGAGTACTCGCTCCTTGAGCGTGGCATCGAGCGTGAGGTGCTGCCCGCCTGCGCAGACCTCGGCATCGGCGCACTCGCGTGGTCACCCCTCGGCCGCGGCGTCCTCACCGGCAAGTACCGCCGGACGATCCCGGCCGACTCCCGTGCCGCGTCCGCGCACCTCGCCGGCTTCGTCCAGCCCTACCTCGGCGCGGACTCGCTCGCGGTCGTCGACGCGGTCGTCATCGCCGCCGAGGGTCTCGGTCGCGCGCCCCTCGAGGTCGCTCTCGCCTGGGTCCGCGACCAGCCCGGGGTGTCGAGCGCGATCGTCGGCGCACGGACGCCAGCTCACCTGCGAGGAGCCCTCGGCGCGCAGGACCTCGAGCTGCCCCAGGAGATCCTCGCCGCGCTCGACGAGGTGTCGGCACCCGCGATCGGCTACCCCGAGCGGCGCTGAGTCAGTCGCGCGAGGAGTCAGTCGCGCGAGCCCGCCCCGGCGTCCCCATCGGTGAGGAGGTCGCCGTCCTCGTCCTCGTCGTCCTCGTCGTCGTCGAAGGCCTCGTCGGGGACGATGTCCTCGTCCAGGCCGGACGGGCCGAGGTCGTCCTCGTCGTCATCCTCGTCGTCCTCGTCGAGGACGAGAGGCGTGCCCTCGCCGTAGACCACCGCGAGAGACTCGTCGTAGATGTCGAACGCGTCGGCGAGCGCGTCGTAGGCCGCGTCGACGGCGGAGTCCTCGGGGTCCCGACGCCCGGCGACCGCGTGATAGTGCGCCTCAAGTGCAGCGACGAGGCGGTCCAGGGCGGCGCGCGGGTCAGCGGTCATGCCACGACGGTATCCCTGCAACGGGCACAATGGCAGCCGAGAACGGTGCCCGGAGCGCAGGAACGGCGGAGGTGGACCATGACCGACGAGACCGAGACCACGACGACGTCCATGCACGCGGCCGACCGCCGACGTCGGCGGGGAGAGCCGAGCCCGCAGTACGAGTACCGGACCGTCACCTTCGCACGCGACGTACCGCGCGACGAGACCCGACGGCTGCTCACCGCAGACGCCGAGTACGGGCGCTGGGAGCTCGCACGCTCCGCGATCTACGTCGGCGGTGAGCGCAAGGTGGTGCTCCGACGGCGGTGGGTCGACGTCCGCGCGACCGTGTGACGCCGGTCGGCCTCCCCGGTCGGCGTCGTGGGCTCGACCGTCGCAGACCTGCGGACCGTCAGGGACCTGCGGGACAGAACCGCACGTCTGGGCAGTCCCGTTCGATCGCGTCGCGAGCCCGGTCGACGAACGCCGGGAAGTTGTCCCCCACCTCGTAGTGCACGACCGCCGCGTCGCGCACGAGAGCCGCGTTGACGCTCCTGTCAGGCAACGCGACGTCGGGCACCTGGCACGACAGCAGCCAGTACGTGAGTTCCTTGCCGTCCAGCTCGACCGTCACGGGCAGCCAGACGTGCTCGGACGCGGATCCGCGCACGCTCTCGACAGCGGCACGCACCGCGTCGGAGTGCACGAGGACCTCGGCATCCTCGATGTAGCAGATGCTCGACACGGTCGCCCCCGACGCGCGCGCACGAACCGCGGGAAGCTCTCCCACCGGGTGCGGCTCGTGCGCTGCAGCCCACACGGCCTCGAGCCCTGCATCGTCGCGCCACGACGGCTCGACGGTCTCCAGAGACCGCACGCACGCGGGGTCGATGTGCCAGAGCGCGACCTGGGCCGTCTCGCCGCTCATGCGTCGAGCACCCGGTCGAGGACGCGAACCCCGAAGTGGAGCGCCGAGACGGGCACCCGCTCGTCGATGCCGTGGAACATCCCCGCGAAGTCGAGGTCCCCGGGCAGCTGGAGCGGCGCGAACCCGTACCCGGCGATGCCGAGCCGCGAGAGCGACTTGTTGTCCGTCCCAGCCGAGAGCGTGTAGGGCAGCACGCGCGCCTGCGGGTCCTCTGCGATCACCGCGGCCACCATCGCGTCGACGAGGTCACCCGAGAACGGTGCCTCGAGCGCACGGTCGCGATGGACGTCCTCGATCGCCACGTGCGGTCCGACGAGCCGCTCGATCGTCGCGTTCGCCTCGTCCTCGTGCCCCGGCAGGAACCGGGCGTCGACGACGGCCTCCGCGCGGGACGGGATGACGTTCGCCTTGTACCCGCCCGTGAGCTGCGTCGGGTTGGTCGTCGTGCGCAGCGTCGCCCCGACGAACCGGCCCGCTGAGCCGAGCGCCGCGACGAGGGCATCGATCGCGACCGGGTCCTCCGGGTCGAACGGCAGCCCCGTGAGGTCGGCCACCCCCTCGAGGAGCTGGCGGACCGTCGGGGTGAGCGTGAGCGGCCACTCGAACGACCCGAGTCGCGCGACCGCACCCGCGAGCTGCGTGACGGCGTTGTCGGGGTTGACCTGGCTGCCGTGGCCAGGCCGGCCCTGGGCGACGAGCCGCAACCACGCGAGACCCTTCTCCGCGGTCTGCAGCAGGTAGGCCCGACGCCCGGCGATCTCGACCGAGAACCCACCGACCTCGCTCACGGCCTCGGTCGCGCCCGCGAAGAGGTCCGGCCGGTGATCGACGGACCACCGCGCACCATAGGCGCCGCCCGCCTCCTCGTCGGCGAAGAACGCGACGACGACGTCCCGGGCCGGCGCACGCCCGGTCCGGATCCGCTCGCGGACGACCGCGAGGATCATCGCGTCCATCCCCTTCATGTCGACCGCGCCACGGCCCCAGAGCATGCCGTCGATCTCTTCGCCCCCGAAGGGGTCGACGGACCACTCAGACGCGTCCGCGGGGACGACGTCGGTATGGCCGTGCAGGACGAGCGCAGGGCGCGTGGGGTCGGTCCCCGGGATGCGGACGACGACGTTGGCCCGCCCGGGGGCGGACTCGTAGAGCTCGGGGTCGAGGCCCACGTCGGCGAGACGCTCGGCCACGTACTCGGCGGCCGGACGCTCGACCGGCCCGGTCCCGTCGCCAAAGTTCGACGTGTCGATGCGGAGCAGGTCCTGGCACAGGCCCGCGACCTCCTCGACGGCCGAGGGCACGGGGACGTCAGGGGTTCGCGTGGGCATACGCCCAGGCTACCCGGGCCCGCTCAGGCCCAGGCGAGCGAGGAAGGGCTCGCGACGTGGCTCGTGCCCGACGAGCTCGGTGAAGGCCTCGATCGGGTCGGTGCTCCCGCCGCGTCCGAGCACGAGACGGCGGAACCGCTCCCCCGCCGACCGCGTCGGCCCGCCCTGCTCGTCGAACCAGCGGGCGCTCTCCGCGACGAGCACCTCTGCCCACAGGTAGGAGTAGTACGCCGCCGCGTATCCGCCGCCGAACGCGTGGAGGAAGTACGTGCTGCGGTAACGGGGCATGACAAGGTCAGTGCCGAGCCCGGCGCGTTCGAGCGCCTCGGCCTCGAACCGTGCGACGTCGGCCGGGTCGGTCGGCACCTCCTCGGGCCGCAGCCGGTGCCACGCCTGGTCGAGCAGCGCCGCGGCGAGCAGCTCTGCCGTGCCGAAGGCGTCAGGCTCCTCCTGCGACCGGACGAGCCCGTGCCGTAGCGACGCGGGCATGGGCTCGTCAGTGACGTGATGGACCGCGTAGCGGTCGAGGACGTCCGGGTCCCACGCCCAGATCTCGTTGACCTGCGAGGGGTACTCGACAGCGTCGCGCGGCACCGAGGTGCCCGACTGGCTCGGCAGCCGGACGTCGGACAGCACCCCGTGGAGCGCGTGGCCGAACTCGTGGAACAGGGTGCGCACCTCGGCGGGGTCGAGCAGCGTCGGGTGGCCAGGCCCGGGGTCGGTGACGTTGAGCGAGACCGTGACGACGGGCAGCTCCCCCGTGAGGTGCGCCTGGTCGACGAGGGAGCTCATCCACGCGCCGCCGCGCTTGCCGTCACGGGCGTACACGTCGAGCAGGACGACGCCGAGCGGACGACCGTCGCTCTCGCGCACCTCGAGCAGCCGCGCCCCGGGCACCGGGGCGGGCACGCCCTCGGGCTCGACCACCTCGATCCCGTAGAGCAGATGCGCGGCGGCGAGCACACCGTCGCGGAGCACCCGCTCCAGCTCGAGATAGGCCCGCAGCTCGGCGACGTCGAGGCCGAGGTGGCGCCGCCGGAGCTCTGCGGCGAGGAAGGGACGGTCCCACGGGTCGATCGGCCCGTCACCCGCCAGGCCCATCTCCGCGCGCAGCGCGTCCAGCTCGGCGTCCTCGGCCCGGAGCCGCGCAGCGACGCCTGGGACGAGCCCCTCGAGCAGCTCGGTCACCGCCGCTCCGGTCCGCGCCGTCCCCGAGGCCGCGACGAGATCTGCGTGATGCGCGAACCCGAGCAGCCGCGCACGCTCCGCGCGTGACTGGGCCAGGTCGAGCAGCGCCGGCCGCGTGTCCCACGACGCGCTCGTGCCGCGCCCCACGGACGCCCGGTACAGCCGCTCGCGGAGCGCACGGTCGCGGAGCTGGCCGAGGAGCGGCTGGATGGTCGGCAGACGGAGCTCGAGCAGCCAGGTGCCCGGACGGCCGCGGTCGGCGGCGAGACGCGCTGCGGCGTCGATGTCCGCCTCGCTCATCCCGTCGAGCTCGCTCACGTCGTGGACGACGACGGCCTGCAGCGCGGTGTCGGCGAGCAGCACCCGCGAGAACTCCGACTCCGCAGCCGCGATGCGATGCCCCAGGTCGTGCAGCGTCGACCGGTCTGCGGCGCCGAGGTGGGCCCCGGCGAGCCGGGCGTCCCGACGCAGGTCCTCGAGGCGGTGGGCCGCGTCCGCGGCGAGCCGCACCTCCC
>JAFABT010000140.1 GCA_023425905.1 Actinomycetes bacterium
GCCCTCGCGGCGACGCTCGTCGTCGTCCTCGGAGCGACCCTCGCAGCGACCGGACCGGCGTTGGCGACCGGGCCGGCACCCGCGACCGGGCCTGCCACCACGAGCGGCGCGACGTCGGCGGTCGCACCGCTCACGGCAGCACCCGGGCAGGACGCGTCGGGCACGGCGGCAGCAGACCGCGTCGGGGTCCGGCCGCTGGCCAAGGCGAGCGGCTTCACGCCCGGCAACATCATCACCGACGAGGTGTTCTTCGACGGCAGGGCGCTCACCGCCGGTCAGGTCCAGGCCTTCCTCAACGCAAAGGTGCCCACGTGCCTCGCGAAGAAGGGCGACCCGACGTGCCTGCGCAGCTACCGGATGACGACGCCGAGCATCAAGGCCGACGCCTACTGCAAGGCGTACCAGGGCGCGAAGAACGAGCGCGCCTCGACGATCATCGCCAAGGTCGCAAAGGCCTGCGACGTGTCCGCCAAGGTGCTCCTCGTCCTCATGCAGAAGGAGCAGTCGCTCGTCACGTCGACGGCCCCGACGCGCTACCAGTACGAGCGCGCGACCGGATTCGCCTGCCCCGACACGGCTCCGTGCGACCCGTCGAAGTTCGGACTGTTCCTCCAGCTCTACGCCGCGGGCCGGCAGTACCAGCGCTACTCGGCGCCGGACTTCCCGCACTGGCGGACGATCGGCGTCAACACGATCGCCTACCACCCGGACTCCACGCGCAAGTGCGGCTCGGTCGATGTCGACATCAAGAACAACGCCACGCGCGGCCTGTACTACTACACGCCCTACGTCCCCAACGCCGCCGCCCTCGCGAACATGTACGGCACCGGTGACCGCTGCTCGTCCTACGGCAACCGCAACTTCTGGCGCGGCTTCACCGACTGGTTCGGGTCGACGAAGATCCCCGTCACGGGCGCCGTGCAGAAGTACTGGCTCGCCAAGGGCGGTCTCGCCGGGTCCTTCGGGGTGCAGCGGGCGCGCATGGTGTGCAAGCCCGGCACCGCGTACTGCGCGCAGCGGTTCTCCGGCGGAACCGTCGCGACCTCGAACGCCAAGAAGGCCGGCTTCGCGGTCACCGGGATCATGAGCTCGACGTGGCGCGCGAAGGGCGCGCAGAACGGCGTGCTCGGCTGGCCGTACTCAGGCCAGTCGTGCCGCACGGCCGACTCCAGCTGCCAGCAGCGCTTCTCCTCCGGCTACGTCGTCGACTCCACGTACGGCACGAAGATCCTCACCGGCAAGGTCGCCTCGAAGTGGCGTGCGGCCGGCGGGCGCACCGGCTCGCTCGGGCTGCCGCGCGCGAACGTCTCGTGCTCGGACAAGGCGCGCACGACGTGCTCGCAGCGCTTCGTCAAGGGCTACGTCTCGACCCACGCCACGCGCGGCACCCACACCGTCGTCGGCGCGATGGGGACGTACTGGGCCAAGAAGGGCCGGCACAAGGGGTCGCTCGGGCCGGCGTCGTCGGGTCGCCGCTGCTCGACGTCCAAGGGTGTGACGACGTGCCGGCAGGCCTTCGGTCCGTCGACCAAGGCCGTGACGAGCACGAAGTACCGCACGACGCAGGTCAAGGGCGCGATCCTCACGGTGTGGGACAAGAAGCGCTCGTCGGTGGGCAACCCGACGAAGGGCCGGTCGTGCTCGAGCCGCGGCAAGGGCTCGAAGAAGGTCACGACGTGTGCGCAGCGCTTCACCAAGGGCTGGGTGACGAGCCGGACGAAGGTCGGCGCCTACGCGGTGACCGGCCGCTTCGGGACGACGTACACGAAGGTGCGCGGCAAGCTCGGCCCGGCGACGTCCAACCGCACGTGCGTGACGAAGAGGTCCGGCTCAAAGAAGGTCAAGACCTGCACGCAGAAGTTCGTCAACGGCTCGATCACCCAGAAGGGCAGCAAGGCCCCGAAGGTGACCTACCGCAAGCGCTGAGGTGGCGGCGCCCGAGCTCTGGCGGCTGCGCCGGGGCACGGCTGCCGACCCGTGGCAGAGTGACCGCGTGAGCACCGCAGATCCCACGACCTTCGCCCCTGCGACGGACGACCTCACCGACCCCGAGCAGCCCGGCTGGCAGCGGCCACCCGCCACGGAGACGGAACGCCGTGCCGACGTCGTCGCCGCTGCCGCGATGTTCGCCGGGGCCCTGCTGTCGATGGTGCTGTGGCGGACGGCAGGCCTCTACGACGCCCCTGCCTCGGGGCCGCTCGCGGCGGGCCTGCTCGCGCTCGCGACGCTCCCGCTCGCCGCACGGCGACGGTGGCCCGCCCTCGTCCTCGCAGTCGTCACGGTCGCGTTCATCCTCGCGGTGACGCTCAAGGTCCCCGAGACGCTGTTCCTCAACATCTCGTTGTTCTGCGCGCTCTACACGGTGGGCGCCTGGGACTCGAACCGGACGCGCGCGCTGTGGGTGCGCGGCGGCTGCGTCGTCGTCATGCTCGTGTGGCTCGTCGTCGAGCTGTTCCGCGCCTCGACGGACCCCGAGGCGATCGCGGAGTTCGAGAAGGAGGGCCTCGGCGCGGCCTTCGGGGGCGCGGTGTCGCCGCTCGTCGCCTACCTGCTCATCCAGGTGCTCACGAACGTGCTCTACTTCGCCGGTGCGTGGCTGTTCGGGAACGTGGCGTGGGCCTCGGCCCGTGACCGCGCCCGCACCGCGTGGCGCACGCGGCAGCTCGTCGCGGCCCGGGTCCACGCCGAGGCGCAGGCGGTGACGATCGAGCGGGTGCGCATCGCGCGCGAGCTGCACGACGCGGTCGCCCACCACGTCTCGGTCATGGGCGTCCAGGCGGCTGCCGCGCGGTCGGTGCTCGAGCGCGGCGCCGACGCGGACCTCGAGCGCACACAGGCCGGGACGGCTCTCGAGCACATCGAGGAGTCGGCCAGGTCCGCGATCGACGAGCTGCACGGCCTCATCGGCACCCTCCGCTCACCCGACGAGGCGAAGCACCCGGCCGAGGCGCTCGCCTCGCTCGACGTCGCCCGGCTGCCCCGGCTCGTCGACGAGGCTCGCGAGGCGGGTCTCGACGCGCACTTCCAGGTCGTCGGCGAGCCCGCACCGCTGTCACCGGTGACCTCGCTCAACCTCTACCGGATCGCGCAGGAGGCGCTCACGAACGTCCGCAAGCACGCCGGCCCGGCCGCGAGCGCCGACGTCCGGCTGCGCTACCTCGACGACGCGATCGAGCTCGAGGTGTCCGACTCGGGGACGGGGCCAGTCCGGTCACGGCTCGCGCGCGGCGGCGGTCTCGGTCTCGTCGGCATGCGCGAGCGGGTCGCCGCCGAGGGCGGCAGCCTCCACGCAGGGCCGCGACGACCCGAGGGGTTCGTCGTCCGCGCCCACGTGCCGCTCGTCCGTGCGGAGGTGTCCCATGGCTGACCGCGACATCCGCGTCCTGCTGGTCGACGACCAGGAGCTCGTCCGGACGGGGATCGCGACGATCCTCGCGGGGCTCGACGGGATCGAGGTCGTGGGCCAGGCGGCCGACGGCGCCTCGGCCCTGGCCGAGACCCGGCGGCTCGACCCCGACGTCGTGTGCATGGACGTGCAGATGCCCGACATGGACGGTCTCGAGGCGACGCGCCGCCTCACGGCCGACCCCGCGCTGCGCGCCGCAGTGCTCGTCCTCACGACATTCCAACGCGAGGACTACCTGCTCGAGGCGCTGCAGGCGGGCGCGAGCGGATTCCTCCTCAAGAACGCCCGGCCCGCACAGCTCGCCGACGCCATCCGCTCGGTTGCGGCCGGTGATGCGCTCCTCGCACCTGAGATGACCCGTGCCGTCCTCGAACGGGCGCTGGGCGCCGCGACGGCACGCGACGACGGGACGGCGCAGCCCGTGCCCGCCGCCGTGGGCGCCCTCACCGATCGGGAGCTCGAGGTCCTCGGGCTCATGGCCCGCGGGCTCTCGAACGACGAGGTGGCCGGCCGGCTCTTCCTCGGGCGCGCGACCGTGAAGACGCACGTGTCGAACGTCCTCATGAAGCTCGGGCTGCGGGACCGGGTGCAGGCCGTCGTCTTCGCGCACGAGCACGGGCTCGTGGCCCCCGACTCCCCCACCCCCGACGCCCCCGCGACGCACGACTGACGCCGCGCGACGGGCCCGTGGGCTGCGGGTTCATCCTCACGGCGGACGAGGTTCCGTCGCTGGGTTGAGCCGCCCGTACCCGCGGACTCCCTAGGCTCGTCGAGGCGGGCAGGGGTCCGCCGGGACGAGGGAGGCACACGTGCTCAAGCTGGACGGGATCACCCGGAGCTTCAACGGCAGACGCGCGCTCGACGGGGTGAGCTTCGAGGTGGGACGCGGTCGTCTCACGGGGTTCGTCGGCGGGAACGGGGCAGGCAAGACGACGACGATGCGGATCATCCTCGGCGTGCTGTCGTCCGACGCCGGCACCGTGACGATCGACGGGGTCCCGCTCGACGCGGCGCGCCGTCAGGGCTTCGGGTACATGCCCGAAGAACGCGGCCTCTACCCGAAGATGAAGGTCATCGACCAGCTCGTGCACCTCGCCCGGCTGCACGGCTTCGACCGCGCCCGCGCGACGCGCAACGCCCGCGACCTGCTCGAGGGCCTCGGCCTCACCGAACGCGCGGACGAGCCGCTCGAGCGGTTGTCCCTCGGCAACCAGCAGCGCGCGCAGATCGCCGCAGCGCTCGTCCACGAGCCCGAGGTGCTCGTCCTCGACGAGCCGTTCTCGGGCCTCGACCCGCTCGCGGTCGACGTCGTCGCCCAGGTGCTCGCCGAGCGGGCCGCGGCGGGCGTGCCCGTGCTCTTCTCCTCGCACCAGCTCGACGTCGTCGAGCGGCTCTGCGACGACCTCGTCATCATCGCGGGCGGCACGATCCGCGCGGCGGGCAGCCGCGAGCGGCTGCGCCGTGAGCACGGCACGGAGCGCTACGAGATCTCCACCGGCGGCGACATCGGGTGGCTGCGTGGCACGCCGGGCGTCGACGTCGTCGAGTTCTCCGGTGGGGACGCGCTGTTCGGCGCGGACGCGGACGTCGCGCAGGGCGTGCTGCGCGACGCGCTGTCCCGAGGCTCGGTCACGGCCTTCGGACCGCTGCGCCCGACGCTCGGCGAGATCTTCCGTGAGGTCATCGCCGACGAGGCCGACACCGGCCAACTCACCGAACCCGCCAGCTCCCCCCACGACTCCCGGCGCACGCCGGCCACGACCACCCAGGAGGCACTCCGATGAGCATGCCCACGGTTATCCCCGCCGACCGTCCCGCCCCGCTGCCCACGAGTCGCGCAGCACTCATCGTCGCCGAGCGGGAGATCCTCGCGCAGGTGCGCACCAAGTCATTCCTCATCTCGACGGCGATCACGCTCACGCTCGTCTTCGGCTCGATCCTCGTCTCGGGTCTCCTCGCCGGGTCGGACGACGACGCGACGACGAAGGTCGCCGTCGTCACCGGCACGAGCTCTGCGGTCGCGTCGGCCGAGGGCCTCGAGGCCCTCCCCGTCGCCGACGAGGACGCGGCCCGGGCGCTCGTCGCGAGCGGGGAGGTCGAGGCCGCGGTCGTCCCCGACCCGGGGCCGGCTGGGATGCGCGTGCTCACCCTCACGGGCACGGCGGACGACGTCGTCGCGGCCTTGTCCGTCGTCCCGGTCGTCGAGGAGCTCGAGCCGGCCGAGCAGAGCGAGAACATCCGGTACGTCGTCGCACTCGCGTTCGGCCTCGTGTTCATGATGGCCGCGGCGGGGTCGGGCGGCATGATCGCCCAGTCGACCGTAAGCGAGAAGCAGACCCGCGTCGTCGAGATCCTGCTGTCGACCGTCTCGGCGCGCGCGCTGCTCGCGGGCAAGATCCTCGGCAACTCGGTCGTCGCGTTCGGGCAGACGGCGGCGACGGCGGCGGCGGCCGTCCTCGGCCTCGTGCTCACCGGTCAGGACGAGCTGCTCGGGATGCTCGGCGCACCCCTCGTGTGGTTCGTCGTGTTCTTCCTCGTGGGGTTCCTCCTGCTCGCCTCGATCTACGCCGCAGGGGCCTCGCTCGTCTCCCGCGTCGAGGACACGGGCTCAGTGATCATGCCCGCGATGATGCTCACGATGATCCCGTACTTCCTCGTCGCGGTCCTCGGCGACAACCCCGTCGTCATGACGGTGCTGTCCTACGTGCCGTTCTCGGCGCCGGTGGGCATGCCGGTCCGGCTGTTCTTCGGCGACGCCGCCTGGTGGGAGCCGCTCGTGGCCCTCGCGATCCTCGTCGTGGCGACGCTCGCGACCGTGGCCCTTGCGGCTCGCGTCTACTCCGGCTCGCTGCTGCGGACGGGGGCGCGGGTCTCGCTCAAGGAGGCACTGCGGGCGCACTGAGTCCTGCAGCAGCACGTCGCGGCCCACCCCGGGGAGATC
>JAFABT010000156.1 GCA_023425905.1 Actinomycetes bacterium
GGGTCGTCCATGCTCGTCGCTGGGTTCGTGCTCGTGGCAGGTCCGGTGCTCGTCGCACGGCCCGTCGAGCTCGACCCCGCGCGCGAGTCGTCATCCGGGTCTCGCGGTGCGGGGGACCCTGTGCCCTCGAGATCCGCGACGAGGGCGGCCCAGCGGGCGTCGAGGTCGTCGTCGGGAAGGTCGCCCTGGTCGTCACGTTCGGCCATGGGGAGCACTCTAGGGTCGTGCAGGGTCGTCGGCAGCGCCGGAGGAGGCTGGGTTGTTCTACTGGTTGATGAAGCGGGTCCTCGTGGGCCCGCTGCTCAAGGCGATCTACCGCCCCTGGGTCCGCGGTGCCGAGCACCTGCCGACCGACGGCGCGGCCATCATGGCCAGCAACCACCTCGCAGTGATCGACTCGTTCTTCCTCCCGCTCGTCATCGATCGAGAGATCGTCTTCATCGGCAAGTCCGAGTACTTCGACGGGCGGGGGCTGTCCGGCCGGCTCAAGGCGGGCTTCTTCCGTGGCGTCGGGACGATCCCGGTCGACCGCTCGGGCGGCAAGGCGAGCGAGGCGGCGCTCCGGACCGGACTGAGTCGACTGCGCGACGGTGGCCTCTTCGGGATCTATCCCGAGGGCACGAGGAGTCCGGACGGGCGGCTCTACCGCGGCAAGACGGGCGTGGCGCGGCTCGCGCTCGAGTCAGGCGCCCCCGTCATCCCGGTCGCGATGGTCGGGACCGACGTCGCGCAGCCGATGGGGCGGACGATCCCCAAGCTCATGCGCATCGGCATCGTCTTCGGCGAGCCGCTCGACTTCTCCCGCTACCAGGGCATGGAGAACGACCGCTTCATCCTGCGGTCCGTCACGGACGAGATCATGTACGCGATCATGAGCCTGTCGGGCCAGGAGTACGTGGACGTCTATGCGGCGACGCAGAAGGCGCGGCTCGCCACGGGACGGGGCGTCACGAGCGGCCCCGGGCCCGCGGCACCGGGCGGTCGGCCCGCTCCAGAGGCTCACCTGCCGGTCGCGCCCGAGGACGACGCCCAACGTCAGTAGGATGTGTCGTGCGTCGCGCACAGAACGCGACCCGGCCTCGTCGGTCATCCGTGCCCCGTGCACGCCCGACCCGGTTCCCCGTTTCAACGAGAGGTGTGTCTCATGTCGGTTCGTCGCGTCGCCCTCCTCACCGCAGGTGGCTTCGCCCCGTGCCTGTCCTCCGCGGTCGGTGGCCTCATCGAGCGCTACACGGAGATCGCTCCGGAGGTCGAGATCATCGCCTATCAGCACGGGTACCACGGTCTGCTCACGGGCACGAAGATCGTCGTCGACGACGAGGCCCGCGCCAAGGCCGGCATCCTCCACCGCTTCGGGGGCTCGCCGATCGGCAACTCGCGGGTGAAGCTCACCAACGCGGCCGACTGCGTCAAGCGGGGCCTCGTCAAGGAGGGTGAGAACCCGCTCGAGGTCGCGGCGGAGCAGCTCAAGGCCGACGGCGTCGATGTCCTGCACACGATCGGTGGCGACGACACCAACACGACGGCCGCGGACCTCGCTGCCTACCTGCACGAGAACGGCTACGAGCTCACGGTCGTCGGCCTGCCGAAGACGATCGACAACGACGTCGTCCCGATCAAGCAGTCGCTCGGTGCGTGGACCGCGGCCGAGGAGGCCGCCGGGTTCGCCCGCAACGTCATCGGTGAGCACCGCTCTGGTAACCGCATGCTCATCGTCCACGAGGTCATGGGTCGGCACTGCGGCTGGCTCACGGCGGCCGCCGCCGCGGAGTACCGCAAGTGGCTCGACACCCAGGAGTGGGTCCCGAGCATCGGCCTCTCGCGCGAGCGCTGGGACATCCACGCGGTCTTCCTGCCCGAGCTCGCGCTCGACATCGAAGCCGAGGCCACGCGGCTGCGGAAGATCATGGACGAGGGCGGCAACGTCAACATCTTCCTCTCGGAAGGTGCGGGCATGCACGAGATCATCGCCCAGCTCGAGGCCTCGGGCGCCGAGGTCCAGCGCGACCCCTTCGGTCACGTCAAGCTCGACACGATCAACCCCGGTGCGTGGTTCGCCAAGCAGTTCGCCGAGCTGCTCGGTGCCGAGAAGACCATGGTCCAGAAGTCGGGCTACTACTCGCGCGCCGCTGCGGCGAACGCGGAGGACCTTCGCCTCATCAAGTCGATGACCGACCTCGCGGTCGAGTGCGCCTTCAAGGGCGAGGCCGGCGTCATCGGTCACGACGAGGAGGACGGCGACCGTCTCAAGGCGATCGCGTTCCCGCGCATCGCCGGTGGCAAGGCCTTCGACGTGTCGCAGCCCTGGTTCGGGGAGATGCTCGCTGACATCGGCCAGCCGCTGGTGCCCGCGAGTCACGCATGAGCGTCGAGGCGTCGCAGGACGTCCTCGACGGTCTCGACGCGTGGCGGTCGCTCGAGGTGGCGCAGCAGCCGGTCTGGCCGGACGCGTCTGCTCTCGAGGCGGTGACCACGCGCCTCGCGGGGCTTCCCCCGCTCGTGTTCGCCGGGGAGGCCGACGTCCTCACGTCGCGTCTCGCCGCGGCGGGCAGGGGAGAGGCGTTCGTCCTGCAGGGCGGCGACTGCGCTGAGACCTTCGCGGACGCGACGGCCGACAACATCCGCAACAAGATCAAGACGATCCTTCAGATGGCCGTCGTGCTCACGCACGGCGCGAGCGTCCCGGTCGTCAAGATCGGGCGCATGGCCGGCCAGTACGCCAAGCCGCGCAGCGCGGGGACGGAGACGCGGGACGGCGAGACGCTGCCAGCCTTCCGGGGCGACATCATCAACGGCCACGCGTTCACGGTCGAGTCGCGCACCCCGAACCCCGAGCGGCTGCTTGAGGCGTACCACACGTCTGTCGCGACCCTCAACCTCATCCGGGCGTTCACGCAGGGCGGGTTCGCCGACCTGCGACGCGTCCATGAGTGGAACCGAGGCTTCCTCGACAACAACCCGTCCTACTCCCGCTACGAGCGGACGGCGCAGGAGATCGGCCGCTCGATCCGCTTCATGGCGGCCTGCGGGGCGGACTTCGACGCGCTCAAGACGGTCGAGTTCTTCTCGAGCCACGAGGCGCTGCTGCTCGACTACGAGCGGCCGCTCACGCGGATCGACTCGCGCACAGGGCTGCCCTACGACTGCTCGGCCCACTTCCTGTGGATCGGGGAGCGGACGAGGCACGTCGACGGCGCGCACGTCGACTTCCTCTCGCGCGTGCGGAACCCGATCGGGGTCAAGCTCGGCCCGACGACGTCCGCGGACGACGCACTTGCGCTCATGGAGCGGCTCAACCCGGCGGGCACGCCGGGACGGCTCACCTTCATCACGCGCATGGGCTCGGGCACGATCCGGGACGCGCTCCCGCCTCTCGTCGAGCGCGTGACGGCTGAAGGCGGGCCCGTGACGTGGGTGTGCGACCCGATGCACGGGAACACGATCACCTCCTCCAACGGGTACAAGACGCGTCGGCTCACGGACGTGCTCGACGAGGTCGAGGGCTTCTTCGAGGTCCACCGGTCGCTGGGCACCGTTCCCGGCGGGCTGCACGTCGAGCTCACCGGTGACGACGTCACGGAGGTGCTCGGCGGTTCGGAGCACATCGACGACCTGGGCCTCGCGCGGCGCTACGAGACGCTCGTCGACCCGCGACTCAACCATCAGCAGTCGCTCGAGATGGCGTTCCTCGTCGCGGAGATGATCACCGGACGCTGACGAGCGCTCGTTCGTACGGCTGAGACGAACGCCCCCGCTGCCCCGATCGACCCGGGGGAGCGGGGGCGTTCAGCGTTCAGCGTGGCTCGCGTCTAGACGACGCCCAGGATGATCGTCGAGCCGAGCGCGGCCTTGTCGCCTGCCGCCACGGACTGCTCACGTACCGTGCCGAAGAAGCCGCCGACGTAGTTGCGACGCTCGACGACGAAGCCGAGCCCCTCCAGCTCGGCCTTGGCCGCGTCATACTGCTTGCCGACGACGTTCGGGACCTCGATCATCTCGGGGCCCTTGGAGAGCACGACCGTCACCGTGTCGCCCCGGTGCCCCGGTGCGCCCGGCTCGGGGCTCTGCGAGATGACGTGGCCCTTGGGGACTGACGCGTCGAACTTGCCCTTGGCCTTCTTCATCTTCAGGCCGTTGGCCTTGAGGTCTGCGCGCGCGACGTCCTCGCTCGCCCGGATGACGCTGATGATCGTCACCGGCGCGGGACCGTCGGAGATCGTGAGGTCGACGCTCGAGCCGACCTCGAGGCGCGTGCCCGCGGCCGCGCTCGCCGCGAGGACGACCCCCTTGGCCGCCTTGTCGTCGTAGCGGGACGGTGTCGACCCCACGACGAGCCCCGCCTCGGCGAGCGCGGAAGTCGCGTCCTGGAGGCTTGCGCCGACGAGATCGTCGGGGACGACCCGGAGGTCGACTCCCTTGGAGAGCACGAGCAGCACGGTCCCGCTGCGCGAGACCTGGTCGCCCGGCTGCGGCTCCGTCCGGATCACCGTCCCCGGCGGCTCTGGCGAGAACTCCTCGGACAGCGCAGGCTGGAGGCCCTCGGCGGCCAGGGCCGTCCGGGCCTGCTCCTCGGTGAGCGTGACGACGTCGGGCACGGTGGTGTAGGCCCCCGGGCCATAGGTGAGGAACCACCACGTCCCGCCGCCCAGCAGGCCCAGCGTGAGGAGCGTGACGACGAGCGCGGCGAGGCGTCGCCGACGGCGCCGACCGGCCTGCTCGACCCGCTCGGCTTCTGCGACCTGCTCCCGTGACGGCAGACCAGCCCCGATGGGCAGCGCGATCGTCGTGCCCTCCGGGTGGAGGTCGAGGTGGACGGTGGCGTCCTCGGGAGACTCGGCGCTCGGTGCGTCTTCGCTCGACCGCGCCGAGGACGAGGTTCGAGCCTTGCTTGCCGCGCCGGCCCGCTGCGGCCCGGGCCGCGCAGCCGGGTCGGGCGGCGCGTCGAGGTCCTCTGCTGACTCGTCGTCGTCGACGTCGGTGGACGGGTCGGGTGAGGCCGCCGCAGCGAGGAGCGACGCCTCGAGCGAGTCGTCGACGACAAGAGGATCGTCGAGAGCCACGCCCGGGCGCGGCGGCGGCGGGACGGCGCGCCGTTCCAGCGTGTCCGCGTCGAGCCAGGTGCGGGTGCGGCGCACGAGCTCGAGCGCGGCCGCAGCGTCGGCAGGCCGGTCGTCGGGATCGCGGGCCGCGAGTGCGCACACGAGTTCGTCCAGCTCCTGCGGCAGCCATCCGACGACTGAGGACGGGACGGGGACGTCCGTGTTCACGTGTTGGAACGCGCCCTGGATGGGAGTCTCGCCGACGAAGGGCTGCCGGCCGGTGAGCA
>JAFABT010000204.1 GCA_023425905.1 Actinomycetes bacterium
ACCGCGACCGTTCCCGAGGACCTGCTGCGGCTCTCGGTCGGCATCGAGGACGTCGAGGATCTCTGGGCCGATCTCGACCAGGCCTTGCGCGCGGCGCACTGAGGGCACGCAGGACACACTGACGCACGCAGGACACGGAGGCGCAGCGACGCCTTCAGGCGGCCGAGGCCAGCGGCCTCAGCGGACGCCCTCGGCCTTGCGGGGGCGCGACAGCAGCCGGGGAGCCAGGTCCTCGACCGGCAGCTCGCCGTCGAGGACCGCGGCGACCGCCGCGGTGATCGGCATCTCCACGCCCACGGACCGTGCGAGCTCGAGGACGGATCGGGAGGACTTCACGCCCTCCGCCGTCCCGCCCGTCGCCGCGATCGCCTCCTCGAGCGACATGCCCTGGCCGATGTGCACGCCGAGCGTGTGGTTGCGAGACAACGGGGAGGCGCACGTCGCGACGAGGTCGCCCATGCCGGCGAGACCGGGGAAGGTCTCCGACGAGGCGCCGAGCGCGAGCCCGAGTCGCGTGATCTCGACGAGACCGCGGGTGATGACCGTCGCCATCGTGTTGTAGCCCAGGCCGCGCCCCTGGGAGATGCCGACGGCGAGGGCGATGATGTTCTTCACCGCCCCGCACAGCTCGACCCCCACGACGTCGGCGTTCGTGTAGGGGCGGAAGTACGCGTTCGCACACGCCCGGGCGACGAGCTGTGCGGTCGCTGGAGAGCTCGACGCGACGACGGTCGCGGTGGGCTCGTGCTGGGCGATCTCCCGGGCGAGGTTCGGCCCGGAGACGACGGCGAGGCGTTCGTCCGGCAGGCCCCACACCTCGGCGACGACCTCGCTCATCCGACGGTCCGTCGACAGCTCGACGCCCTTCATGAGCGACACGGCGACGGCATGGTCCGGCACGAGGGCCCGCATCGGGGCGAGGGTCTCACGGGCGGACTGCGACGGGACGGCGATGACGACGAGGTCGACGCGGTCGAGCGCGTCAGCCGCGTCGGTCGTGGCACGCACCCCCTCCGGGAGGTCGATGCCCGGGAGGCGACGCGTGTTCGTGTGGTGGGTCGTGATCTCCGCACAGACCTCGGGCGAGCGACCCCACAGCACGACGTCGCACCCCGCGTCCGCGAGGACCGCGGCGAAGGTCGTGCCCCACGCCCCGGTGCCGAGCACAGCGGCGCGCAGCGGAACAGAGGAGCCGTCCTGGACGAGGGCGTGCTCGGCGGTCGTGGTCACGGGTGCTCCTCGCGCGTGCCGCGGTCCCCGCCGACGGGCGTGGTCCCGCGGCGACGCGCCTCGCGCAGGTCGAAGGGGGTCGCAGGCGGCGTCTCCTGACGGATGCCGGCGAGCAGGGCCGTCACGTCCGCGAGGACGGTCGCGGTCGCCTCGCGGAGCGTCGCGGCGTCGAGCGGACGACCTGCGTACGCCGACAGGTCGACGGGTGGCCCCGCGACGACGGTCATCGCCTTGCGGGGGAAGGGCTTGAGGACCTTCGCATAGCGGCCGAGCAGGTGCTGCGGCCCCCACTGCGCGACGGGGATCACGGGCACACCTGTCTCGAGGGCGAGGCGCGCGACACCCGTCTTGCCGACCATCGGCCACAGGTCCGGGTCCCGCGTGAGCGTCCCCTCAGGGAAGACGACGACGCACTCGCCGGCCTCGAGCGCGGCGACGGCAGCCCGCAGCGCGGTCCCCGCGTCAGCCGAGTTCCGGTAGACGGGGATCTGCCCGGCCTTGCGCAGCACCCATCCGACGACGGGCACCTTGAACAGCGGCGCCTTCGCGAGGAAGCGCGGCACGTGCCCGCTGTTGTAGACGAAGTGCGCGAAGGTGAGCGGGTCGACGTTGCTCAGGTGGTTGCCTGCCACGATGAACCCGCCCTCGCGGGGGAAGTGCTCCACGCCCGCCCAGCGCTTGGTCGTCATGCACCACAGCGCGCTGCGGACGACGGCGGCGACGCCGACGAAGAACGCGTCCGCGCGAGGAGGTCTGGGCACGAGAGTGGATCCTACCGGGGAGGGGGTGGCGGCGGCCGTCGGGGTCGACGACGCCGGAGACGCTGCGGGGTGGCGCCGAGCACGGCGTCAGTCCTGGGAGAACTCCGCGCCGAGCGCGCTCAGCTTGTCCATGAAGTGCTCGTAGCCACGGTTGATGAGGCTGATGCCCTTGACCTCCGAGTGCCCCTTCGCGGCGAGCGCGGCGATGAGGTGCGAGAAACCGCCACGAAGGTCGGGGACCTCGATCTTCGCTGCCTCGAGCGGGGTCGGGCCAGAGATCACGGCGGAGTGGTAGAAGTTGCGCTGCCCGAACCGGCAGGGTCGGCCCCCGAGGCACTCCTTGTAGACCTGGATCGTCGCGCCCATGCCGCGCAGCGCGTCCGTGAAGCCGAAGCGGTTCTCGTAGACCGTCTCGTGGACGATCGAGAGGCCCTTCGCCTGGGTGAGCGCGACGACGAGCGGCTGCTGCCAGTCCGTCATGAAGCCGGGGTGGACGTCCGTCTCGAGGACGATCGAGTTGAGGTCGCCCCCGGGGTGGAAGAACCGGATGCCGGCGTCGTCGACCTCGAACTGGCCGCCGACCTTTCGGAAGGTGTTGAGGAACGCCGTCATCTCGGGCTGCGTCGCGCCACGGACGTAGATGTCGCCCCGGGTCGCGAGCGCGGCCGACGCCCATGAGGCCGCCTCGATGCGGTCCGACAGCGCGGTGTGCTGGTACCCGACGAGGCGCTCGACGCCCTCGACGCGGATGACCCGGTCGGTGTCGACCGAGATGATCGCACCCATCTTCTGCAGGACGTTGATGAGGTCCATGATCTCGGGCTCGATCGCCGCACCCGCGAGCTCCGTGACGCCCTCCGCCCGGACGGCGGTGAGCAGCAGCTGCTCGGTCGCACCGACCGAGGGGTAGGGCAGGGCGATCTTCGTGCCGTGCAGGCCGACCGGGGCGCGCAGGGCGATGCCGTTCTCGCGCTTGTCCACGACCGCGCCGAACTGGCGAAGGATGTCGAGGTGGAAGTTGATCGGCCGGTCGCCGATGTGGCACCCGCCCAGGTCGGGGATGAACGCCTCCCCCAGGCGGTGCAGCAACGGGCCGCAGAAGAGGATGGGGATGCGGCTCGAGCCCGCGTGCGCGTCGATGTCCGCGACGTGCGCGGACTCGACGTTCGAGGGGTCCATGCTCAGGGTGCCTGACGCGTCGTCGCGCGAGACCTGGACGCCGTGCAGCTCGAGGAGCCCGGAGACGATCTCGACGTCGCGGATGGCCGGCACGTTGCGCAGCACCGACGGCGTCTCGCCGAGCAGGGCCGCGACCATCGCCTTGGAGACGAAGTTCTTGGCGCCGCGGACGGTGATCTCACCGTTGAGAGGGTTACCACCATCGATGTGCAGCAGATCGGTCATCGGACCATCGTCGCGCACCGTGCCCGATTCCGTCACATCGGACGGACGAGGCGTCGGCCACACTCGTGGCACCGCGCAGACGCGCGCCCACGCACGACCGTGGCCCCGGCCCTTCCTCGCGTACGGGGACGCGCAGGGAGGGAC
>JAFABT010000341.1 GCA_023425905.1 Actinomycetes bacterium
CGTCGGTGACGACGGCGAGCACCGCGACGACGACGAGGCTGCGTGCCGCGGCGTGCGCGCCCAACAGCTGCTCAGGGCGACCCGCGGCGATCGTGCGGGCCCGCGACCACACGAGCATGCCGATCGAGAGCGCCGCGAGCGCGATCGCGACGCCCTGCAACCGCGTCGTCATCGCCGTGATGACCGCGAGCGCCGCCGCGGAGTTGACCGTGAGACGACGACCAGCCGCGAGCAGCGCGGACCGTCGGGAACGGGCGATCGAGAGGAGGCGGTGCACAGCGGTCACAGGCGGACGACGATGTTCTGGCTGTCGACGTACCGGCCGACGTCCGACGCGAGCATCGCGATCGTTTGGGCGACGTGCTCGGGCTGCATGATCGTCGTCGGGTCCTCGTCGGGGGCGAGCGTCTTGCGCAGGTCGGTCGCGGTGCGGCCGGGGGAGATGCACACGACGCGGGTGCCGTAGATCGCGAGCTCCTCCCGCATGACCTGGCTCATGTTGATGACCGCAGCCTTCGACGCGGAGTACGTGAGCCACCCGGAGCGGCCGTTCATGCCGGCGGTCGAGGCGATGTTGCAGATGAAGCCGAACTTGTTGCCGGCGTGCAGCAGCTCCTGGACGATCGTGAACGGGGCGTAGAGGTTGACCGCCATCGTCCGCTCGAAGTCCGCGAAGTCGACCTGCTGGATCGGGACGGGCTTGGTGTAGCCCGCGTTGTTGACGAGCAGGTCGATGTTGCCGTGCTCGGTGTGGATGCGCGGGACGAGGTCGAGGATCGCGGCCCGGTCGGCGAGGTCGATCGTGTAGCGGTGCAGACGCTTGCCGTGGACGTTCGCCGCTTCCAGCTCGGCGAGGTTGCTGTCGAACGTCTCGGACTCGCGGGCGAGCAGGACGAGGTCGCTCACTGCGTTGTCGTCGGCGAGGAACCGGCGGGCGGTCTCGAGACCGATGCCCTTCGACGCACCGGTGACGAGGAGAGTCTCAGACATCGTCGGCCTCCACACCTGCAAGGAGGAAGCCCGCGAGGCGGACGTCCGTCGGCGTCGTCACCTTGATGTTGCGGTCGTCGCCGTCGATGTAGTGCACCTCGGCGCCCGCGACCGCGCACAGCGTCGCGTCCTCGGTGAACGTGAGGCCCTCACGTCGGGCGTACTCGTGCGCCTCCCGCAGCACCGCGAGGTCGAACTTCTGCGGCAGCTGGACGTTGCGCAGCGTCGACCGCTCGAGGTATCCGGTGACGCGCTGGTCGGCGGGGTCGACGGGCGCAACCGTGAACGGGATGGGGAGCATGAGCGAGACGTTGCGGTGCTCGGAGGCGATGAGCGTGCGGAAGTCCGCGCTCGTCACGAGCGGGCGGGCGCTCTCGTGGATGACGACGCGGTCGTTCGTGCACGCGTCGAGCATGAGCGCGACCGACTCGTGGCGGGTCTGGCCCGCGGGGACGTAGACGACGGGCGTCGAGATGGCGTACGCGGCGACGATCTCCTCGACGGCCTCGCGCCACCCCTCGGGGAAGTTGAGGACGATCTGGTCGATCTCCTCGACCGCGTCGGCGGCGACGAGGGAGTAGATGAGGATCGGGATGCCGTTGACCTTGAGCAGCTGCTTGGGCTGCCCTGCGGCGACGCGGGCGCCGATCCCTCCGTTGAGCAGGACGAGGCTGTACATCGTGTGGTTACCACCCCAGGTCGCGCGGGCCGCCCGGCGGTCGCGGACGTCGACGTCACCGCACCCGCGGTGACCTACGGAAGCATAGACTTGCCGCCGCGCGCGCTGCGCGCACCGGGGCTGTGCGTGCGCCGGTGACGCCTGTGACACGCGAGGAGGACGGGTGCGAGTGGCTCGACGGGCGGCAGCGCGGGTGCGCCGATGGGCGCGACGCCAGGGCGGGACGTTGCTCCGCAGGATCGGGGCGCTCCCCGAAGGCATGCCCGACGGTCTGGGCGACGACGCCCGGCTCCGGCAGACCGTGCTCCCGCAGCGCGTGTTCGTCTACTACTCCGAGACCCGCACCAACCTCTACCAGCTGCGGCAGTGGTACGAGCCGCTGCGGGCGCTCGACCGGGTCCACCCCGTCGTCCTCGTCCTCGCCGACTCGCGCGTCGCGGCCGTCGTCGAGAAGGAGGCCGGGCTCCCGCACGTCGTCGTCGCCCGGTCGGCGACGCTCGACCACCTTGTCGCGAGCGGGGACGTCGCGCTGTTCCTCTACGTCGGGCACCACCCCGGCAACTTCACCGCGATGCGCGTGACGACGGCCGTGCACGTCTACCTCTCCCACGGTGAGAGCGACAAGCGGGTGTCGGTCTCCAACCAGATCAAGGCGTACGACTACGCCTTCGTCGCGGGGCAGGGCGCGATCGACCGGCTGCAGGACAACGTCATCCTCTTCGACGCTGCGGCGCACCTCGTGCCGATCGGTCGCCCGCAGCTCGACTACCTCGGCCTTGAGGGCGCGGACGGCACCGCGCCCCATGGCTCCTCATCGGCACGTGGCGCGGGGGAGCGTGTCACCGTGCTCTACGCTCCGACGTGGGAGGGCGGCCAGGGGACGGTCGCGTACTCCTCGATCCTCAGCCACGGCGTGCCGCTCGTTCGCGCACTGCTCGCGGACGGCAGGTTCCGCGTCGTGTACCGCCCCCACCCGCGCACCGGCATCTCCTCGACCGAGTACCTCCAGGGGAGCGCTGCGGTCGTGACGCTCGTCGAGCAGGCTGCGGCCGCCGATCCGGCGGTCGGGCACCGCGTCGACGCCGCCCCGAGCCCGCAGGCCGCGTTCGCGGACGCCGACGTCCTGGTCGCCGACGTCTCGGCCATGCCGATGGACTGGCTCGCCTCGGGCCGCCCGCTGCTCATCACCGTCCCGCAGACGCCGACGGCGGTGGCCGCGGCGACGCGCCTGCTGCGGACGGTCCCGCGGCTCGACCTGCCGGACCTCGCCGATGTCGCCGACCGCGTGTTCCGCGAGGCCGTCGAGGACCCGTCGCGCGCGGAGCGGCTGGCTCTCGTCGACTACTACTTCGGCGACACCACCCCGGGGGTGGCGACCAGGCGCTTCGTCGAGGCGTGCACGACGGTCATCGCGACCCGGGACGCCGCGGTGGCTGCGCTGCCCGACGGTTCCACGCCGGGCGTCCCGAGAAGGTCGGTATCGCCCGGGGACGAGGCCGGCAGCGCGGGAACCGGCGGCCTTGAGGTCGTCAACGACGCCGAGCGGGAGGACTGAGGCCCGTGCTCGTCCTCGTGCTCACGCCCACCGACGCGGCGACCCCGCCGACCGACCCTCGCGTCGTCGCGCGGGTGCACGAGCAGCTCGCCCTCGTGCCCGACCGTGCCCGGATCAGGCCGCACGCCCTGCCCGTCGCCGACGTCGCTGCGGGGCTTCGTGACCTCGCGGACCGCGCCGCGCTGTGCCGGGAGACGGGCGAGGCGCTCGCGATCGTCCGGGACGACCTCGTCGTCCCGCTCGCGCCGCTGCTCCACGTCCTCGACGACCCGCGCAGCCAGGCGCGCGTCCTCACCCGTGCCGTGACCGACGACGAGCCCGCGACCGCCGTCGTGTCGGCTGCGGGTCGGGTCACCCACGTCGGCACCGCCGCCCACGAGCTCGCGGCCGAGCCCGGGCGCCGTGTGGCCCACCTCGGACTCCTCCATGTCCCCGAGCAGGCGCTCACGCAGGCGGAGGCCGCGTGGCGTGCGGCGGCCGAGCTCGTCGAGGAGCTGGCGCTCACCGACGTGCGCCGGGACCTCACCGGCGCCGCGCTCCTCGCGCTCGCCCGTGCTGGCGTCGTCGTGCGCGACGTTCCCCTCGCTCCGTTCCCGGGGGGCACGACGGGCGGGCAGGACCCGACCGAGCTGCTCGACCAGGTGGGGGCCGCCGACCAGCGCCGTCTCGCGCTGCGCCGTGCGACCCGAGGCGCCGACGGCGTCTGGTCGACCTTCGTGCTCCGACGCCTCTCCCGGCACGCGACCGGCTGGGCCCTCACGCTGCGGCTCACGCCCAACGAGGTCACGGGCATCAGCCTTGTCATCGGGCTGCTCGCCGCGGCGTTCATCGCGACAGGCAGCGGATGGGGCGTCGTGGTCGGAGCGGTGCTGCTCCAGGTCTCGCTCCTCGTCGACTGCGTCGACGGCGAGCTCGCCCGCGCCACCCGGGCGTTCACCCGGTTTGGTGCCTGGGCCGACCTGTCCTCGGACCGGCTCAAGGAGTACCTCGTCATCGCGGCGATCGCCGCAGGGGCCGCGGCGCACGGCGTCGACGTGTGGCTGCTCGCCGCGGCGGCGATGGTGCTTCAGACCGTTCGGCACGTCCAGGACTACGCCTTCGCGGACACGGTCTTCCCGCTGTGGACAGAGGCGTTCGTCGACCGGCGCACCTTCGACCGCACGCGACCGGCCTGCGCGGACGCCCCTGAGGGTGGCGCCGGGTCGCCGCGGACGCGCGAACAAGGCCCCGTCGAGCGGCTCACCGCCGCCGGGCAGCGCCGCCCCGCGCTGCACTGGATCAAGCAAGCCCTCCACATGCAGGTCGGGGAGCGCTGGCTCGTCCTGTCCGCCGGACTGCTGCTGGACGGGCCGCGCGGCGCGCTCGTCGCGTACGTCGCGCTCGTCGGTCTCGCGGAGCTGTGGACCCTCACCGGGTGGACGCTGCGGACGTGGACCCGCCGTGGACGCGGCCCGCTCCCCGAGGCGACGGGACGCGTGCTCGCTGATCTCCTCGACCTCGGCCTCACGAGCCGTCGCGGCTGGACCGACCTCGCCCGGCGGCGTGCCGCGATCCGAGACGACGCGCCCTGGCCGGAGCCCGCACCCGTCAACCGGCTGCTCCGGGCCCCGGCCGCGTGGCTGCTGCCGCCGCTCGCCATGGCGATCGAGGGTGCGGCGGTGCTGCTCGCCGTCTCGCTCACCCATGGGTCCGAGCCCTTCGAGGCGGCGTACGCGTGGCTGGCAGTTG
>JAFABT010000372.1 GCA_023425905.1 Actinomycetes bacterium
GAGCCGGCCTGACCGCCGCCGCGCCGTCGCGCCGTCGCGCGGCAGCAAAGCGGTAGGTGCCGGGGCGACTCCGGGGGAGGGTGGTCGGGTGGGCCACCTCGACATCTCCGCCGTCCGCTACGTGCTCCCCGACGGCCGGACGCTTCTCGACGACGTCTCGCTCCGCGTCGGGGACGGAGCGCGCGTCGCGCTCGTCGGGCCCAACGGCGCGGGCAAGACGACGCTCATGCGGATCGTCGCGGGCGATCTCACCCCGCACGGTGGCGCCGTCGTGCGGTCCGGCGGGCTCGGAGTCATGCGGCAGGACGTCGGACGCATCGGCGACGACCGCACGATCCGCGACCTGCTCGCCTCGCTCGCGCCCGCAGCGGTGCGTGACGCCGCGATCGAGCTTGCCGCAGCCGAGCTCGGCATCCTCGAGACCGACGACGAGCCTGCGCAGATGAGGTACGCGACCGCGCTCGTCGACTGGGCTGACGTGGGCGGCTACGAGGCGGAGAACGGCTGGGACCTCGTCACCGACGCCGTGCTGTCGATCCCGTTCGAGCGGGCCCAGCACCGTGACGTGCGGACGTTGTCCGGCGGGGAGCAGAAGAGGCTCGTCCTCGAGGCGCTGCTGCGCGGCCCCGAGGAGGTGCTGCTGCTCGACGAGCCCGACAACTACCTCGACGTGCCGACGAAGCGCTGGCTCGAGGCCGCGCTGCTCGCGAGTCCCAAGACCGTGCTCTTCGTCAGCCACGACCGCGAGCTGCTCTCGACGGTTGCGACCGACGTCGCGACCCTCGAGCCGACGCGAGCGGGCTCGAACACCTGGGTCCACCCCGGCTCGTTCACGACGTACCCCGAGGCCCGGCTCGACCGCCAGGAGAAGCTCGCCGAGCTCGCGCGCCGCTGGGACGAGGAGCACGCCAAGCTCGTCGAGCTCGTCACGACCCTGCGCACCAAGGCGGCGTTCAACGACGGGCTGTCCTCCCGGCTGTCTGCGGCGAAGACGCGGCTGCGCAAGTTCGAGGAGGCGGGCCCACCGCAGGTCATGGCGCGCGAGCAGGACGTCCGGGTGCGGCTGCGCGGCGGGCGGACGGCGAAGCGGGCGGTCGTCGCGGAGGCGCTCGAGCTCACGGGCCTCATGGCGCCGTTCGATCTCGAGGTGTGGTTCGGCGAGCGGGTCGCGGTGCTCGGCTCCAACGGCTCGGGCAAGTCGCACTTCTTGCGGCTGCTGGCGGCCGGCGGCTCGGCTCCCGAGCCCGATCACCTGCCGGCCGCCGAGGTGAGCATCGCGCCGGTCGCGCACACGGGACGGGTCGTGCTCGGCTCTCGCGTGCGGCCCGGGTGGTTCGCCCAGAACCACGAGCACCCCGAGCTGCACGGCCGCACGCTCCTCGAGATCCTCCACCGCGGCGAGGGCAGTCGCCCGGGGCTGGGTCGGGAGCAGGCGTCGAAGGTCCTTGACCGCTACGGGCTCGTCGCCTCGGCGGAGCAGCGCTACGAGACCCTCTCGGGCGGGCAGCAGGCGCGGCTGCACATCCTGCTGCTCGAGCTCGGCGGGGCGACCCTCCTCCTGCTCGACGAGCCCACCGACAACCTCGACCTCCACTCGGCCGAGGCCCTCGAGGAGGGGTTGGCAGCCTTCGAGGGAACGGTCCTCGCGGTCACGCACGACCGGTGGTTCGCGCGCGGTTTCGACCGCTTCCTGCTCTTCGGGTCCGACGGCGAGGTCGTCGAGACCCCTGAGCCGGTGTGGGACGTCGCGAGGGTCGACCGCGCCCGATGACGGCGGGTGGTCGCACGCGGTGTGACCGACGTCGTTTTGACCCAGCGGCCTCGCGATGGCTACTCTGGTGTGTCGTTGTGCGTCCCAGGTGATGTCGCTCGTCTGACGCGTTCCTCCCTGGAGATGCCTACGAAGCCCTCCACGGCTCCACCGCCTTGTGCGGACCGGTGCCGTGAGCCCATTGGTTTACACGAAACGAAGGCTCTGACCGTGCGCACGTACTCCCCGAAGCCCGGCGACGTCCAGCGAAACTGGCACGTCATCGACGCGACCGATGTCGTCCTGGGTCGTCTGGCATCCCAGGTGGCCACGCTGCTGCGCGGCAAGCACAAGGCGACCTTCGCCCCGCACGTCGATGGAGGTGACTTCGTCATCGTCATCAACGCCGACAAGGTGGCCCTTTCCGGCAACAAGCGTGAGACCAAGCTCGCCTACCGTCACTCCGGATACCCGGGCGGCCTCACGGCGACCCGCTACTCGGAGCTGCTCGACACCAAGCCCGAGCGTGCGGTGGAGAAGGCCGTCCGCGGCATGCTCCCCAAGACGTCGCTCGCGCGCCAGCAGCTGAGCAAGCTCAAGGTGTACTCGGGCTCCGAGCACCCGCACGCGGCGCAGCAGCCCCAGCCCTTCGAGATCACCCAGGTTGCGCAGTAGGCTCCGGCCCGCTGCGAGCAGTCACGACACAGGACGCGAGGACACCACCAGTGGCCGAGACCACGGTCGACATCGACCTTGAGGGCGACGAGACGCCCACCAGCTACACCACCGAGACGGCCGCGCCCAGCGCGAGCCGTGGCCAGAGCCTCACGGCTCCCGGTCAGGCGCTCGGCCGCCGCAAGGAGGCCGTGGCGCGTGTGCGCCTCGTCCCCGGCACCGGCCAGTGGAAGATCAACGGCCGCACCCTCGAGGACTACTTCCCGAACAAGGTGCACCAGCAGCTCGTGAACGCGCCGCTCAAGCTCGTCGAGGTCGAGGGTCGCTTCGACGTCATCGCGCGCATCCACGGCGGCGGCACCTCGGGCCAGGCCGGCGCACTGCGCCTCGGCATCGCCCGTGCCCTCAACGAGATCGACGCCGAGCACAACCGCCCGGCGCTCAAGAAGGCGGGCTTCCTCACGCGCGACGCCCGTGCGGTCGAGCGCAAGAAGGCCGGTCTCAAGAAGGCCCGCAAGGCCCCGCAGTACTCCAAGCGCTGATCCTTCCCAGGAGCAGCAGCTGGCCGATGGCCCCGACGGTCGACGACCGTCGGGGCCATCGCCCTGTCCGGGGATGGTGCCCTGCCAGCCCCCACCAGCTCGACGGGCCGTGGCTGTCCGCATAGACGCGACCCCTCCTCAACCGCCACGTCCGCCGCGCGGAGCGTGGCACGACTCCTTCGGAGGCTCCCCGATGGCCCGACTCTTCGGAACAGACGGCGTGCGCGGGCTCGCCAATCGTGACGTCACCGCCGAGCTGGCGCTCGACCTCTCGGTCGCCGCGGCCCACGTGCTCGGCTCCTCGGGCGCCTTCGAGGGTCACCGTCCACGTGCCGTCATCGGACGCGACCCGCGCGCCTCGGGGGAGTTCCTCTCCGCGGCGGTGTGCGCGGGTCTTGCGAGCGCAGGCGTCGACGTCCTCGACGTCGGCGTGCTGCCGACGCCCGCAGTCGCCTTCCTCAGCGCCCAGCACGGCGTCGACCTCGGCGTCATGCTCTCGGCCTCCCACAACCCGATGCCGGACAACGGCATCAAGTTCTTCGCGCGCGGCGGCGTCAAGCTCGACGACTCGCTCGAGGACGAGATCGAGGCACGCTCGGGCGAGACGTGGGAACGTCCCACCGGCGCGGGCGTCGGGCGCATCACGCGGGACCACGGGACCGCGGGCAACGACTACGTCGCCCACCTCGTCGCGTCGATCGACGGGGTCGACCTCGCCGGGCTGCGCATCGCCGTCGACTGCGCGAACGGTGCCGCGAGCGAGGTCGGTCCGGCCGCGCTCCGCGCCGCGGGGGCCGACGTCGTCGTCATCAATGCCTCGCCGGACGGCCGCAACATCAACGAGCTGTGCGGGTCGACGCACCCCGAGCAGCTCCAGGCCGCGGTCGTTGCCGCCGGGGCCGACCTCGGGGTCGCCTTCGACGGGGACGCCGACCGCTGCCTCGCCGTCGACGCGACGGGGACGCTCGTCGACGGCGACCAGATCATGGGGGTGCTCGCGGTCGCGCTGCGTGACCAGGGCCGTCTCGTGTCGGACACGCTCGTCGCCACGGTGATGAGCAACCTCGGCCTCAAGATCGCGATGCGCGAGGCCGGCATCACCGTCCTCGAGACGGGCGTCGGCGACCGGTACGTCCTCGAGGCGATGAAGGCCGGGGGCTTGAGCCTCGGCGGCGAGCAGTCCGGCCACATCATCCTCTCCGACCACGCGACGACGGGAGACGGCGTGCTCACCGCGCTCCACCTCGCGGCGCGGGTCGCCGTCACCGGTCAGTCGATCGCCGACCTCGCCTCACGCGTGCGCAAGCTCCCGCAGACGCTCGTCAACGTCTCGGGCGTCGACAAGGCGCGAGCCGGCACCGATGAGGAGGTGCGCGCCGCCGTCGCCGCCGCGGAGGTCGAGCTCGGCGACACCGGGCGCGTGCTGCTGCGCTCGTCGGGAACCGAGCCGCTCGTCCGCGTCATGGTCGAGGCGGCGCACCAGGACGTCGCCGAGCGCATCGCGACGCAGCTGGCGGACGTCGTCCGGACGCGACTGGCCCTGTGACCACGCAGGGAGGGCATCCCGGCGAGGGGCCTGACCCCCTGGTGCCCGCCGGGACGAGCGGCGTGCGGGTCGGCGACGCCGCCGCGCACGCGCGTCGGGCCTCAGCCGATGACGACGCCGTCCGGGCCGCAGTCGCCTCCCTTCTCGCGGGCGACCCGCAGGTCGCGCCGATCGTGCAGGCGGGCGCGGCGGTCCTCCGGCAGGTCGCCGTCCCGTGGACCGGACAGGT
>JAFABT010000008.1 GCA_023425905.1 Actinomycetes bacterium
CGCGGCCGACGACGGCGCGCCGCGGTTCAGCACGCACCGCGGCCGTCACGTCGCCGGCCGCGAGCCGATCCGGGCGCAGCGCACGGCGCAGGCTCGACGCCGCGTACCAGAGCAGGAACACGACGCCGCCCCACCTCACGACGTCGAGCGCCCATCCCGCCCGCTCGACGACCGCGCCGACCCCGCCGGCTCCTGCAGCGATGAGCACGCCGTCGGACGCGGCACAGATGAGCACGACCCACCCGACGTGGTGGCGGGCGACCCCCTGCCGGAGCACGAACGCGTTCTGCGCACCGATCGCGACGATGAGGGAGAGGCCGGTGAGGAGCCCGGTCGCGAGGGTGGGGAGCATGCCGAGAACGTACGGCGCAGTGGCTATGAAGAACAGCGAATGTTCCTTCAGATGATGCAGAACTGCTTCACTAAAGTGTGCGCCACGACCCTGTCCACCTCTAGACTCTCCTCGCCATCACCGAGGAGGGCTCGTTCGACGCGGCCGCGCGCCGCCTGCACGTGACGCCGAGCGCCGTGAGCCAACGCGTGCGCGCCCTCGAACGATCAGCCGGGCAGGTGCTCGTTCGACGCACCACCCCGCCCACCGTGACCGACGCCGGGGTACCCCTCGTCCGCCTCGCACGTCAGCTCCGCCTCCTCCTCGACGAGAGCTCCGTCTCGGACGACATGGCGGGCCACGGCGTCGTCGACCTCCCCGTCGCGATCAACGCCGACTCGCTCGCGACCTGGGCGCGGCCGGTGCTCGCGTCGGTCGCCGACCTCCCCCACGTCGCGCTCAGGATCCACGTGGAGGACGAGACGCGCTCGCACGAGCTGCTCCGTCGCGGCGACGTGCTCGCGGCCGTCACAGCCGAGCCCCGGCCGCTCTCAGGCTGCACCTCCCAGCCGCTCGGGGCGCTGCGCTACCGCGCGGTCGTCGCGCCCGCGCTCGCCAGCCGCCACACGTCCGCCGACGTCGTCGACCTCTCGACCCTCCCCGTCGTCACCTTCGACGAGAGGGACCGGCTCCAAGACGTCGTCCTCGACGCCAGGGGTGTCCGCAGGCCGCGCGTCGTCCACCGGGTGCCCAGCACGGCGGACTTCCGCGCCGCCGTGCTCGCCGGACTCGGCTGGGGTCTCCTCCCCGACTCGCAGGCCCGACCGGACCTCGCCGCAGGCAGGATCGTCGCCCTGCCCGGGGTGGAACCGATCGACGTGGCGCTTCACTGGCAGCGCTGGCGGCTCGACTCACCAGCGATCGGTGAGCTCAGCAGGATGGTGCGTGCAGCGGCGGCAGACGGGTTGCTCCCCCGAGGTGGGTGACGCGCGTCTCGACCAGCCTCACCCGGGAACAACGCGTGCCCGGACGGCGCTGGACCCTCACATGGAGAGCGGTCTGCGCTGGGCCCTCGTCACGGCTGTCGCGCCCGTGGCCTGGGGCGCCAGCTACCTCGTCACCCAGCAGTGGCTTCCCCCGGAGTACCCGCTGTGGGCGGCGGTCATCCGCGCGTTGCCCGGCGGGCTCATCCTGCTCGCGGTCGCGCGCCGGCTGCCGAGCGGGCCCTGGTGGTGGCGCTCGCTCGTGCTCGGCACGCTCAACATCGGGGCGTTCTTCGTCCTCGTCTACGTCGCCGCACAGCTGCTGCCGTCGTCGATCGCCGCGACCCTCATGGCCCTGTCCCCCGTCGTCATGCTGCTGCTCGCCTGGCCGATGCTCCACACGCGGCCCCGCGCGCTGCCGCTCGCCGGCGCCGCACTCGGGTTCGTGGGGGTGTGCGCGATGCTGCTCACTGGCGGCGGCGACGCGTCGCTCCCCGGCGTGGCGGCGTCCGTCGGCGCGATGACGATGAGCTCGGTCGGGTTCATCCTGTCGAAGCGATGGGCAGGCGGAGCCCCCGTGCTGCCGTTGACCGCGTGGCAGCTCGTCGCGGGCGGCCTCGTCATCGTGCCGGTCGCCGCGCTCGTCGAAGGTGCGCCACCGGTGCTCAGCGGGACCGAGCTCGTGGCCTTCGGCTACCTCACGCTCGTGTCGACCGCTCTCGCCTACCTGTGCTGGTTCACCGGCCTCAAGCACCTCGATGCGGGGGCCGTCGGGCTCGTCGGGCTGCTCAACCCGGTGACGGGCGTCGTCCTCGGGCTCGCGGTCGCCTCCGAGACGCTCACCCTGCTCCAGGGCGCTGGCATCGGGCTGGTGCTGCTCGGGATCGTGCTCGGCCAGCCCGTCGTCGCGCGGGCGGCCGAAAGGCGAAGGTGTCGTCGTCAGGGTCTGGGCGACGACGCTGCTGAGATCACGCTCCGGGTCGGGACCCGCTGAGCGCGATCGCGTCGTCGACGTACGCTGCTGCGGCAGACTGACGCCGTGGACGACCTGCACGTTCTTGCTGGCCCTGGGGCACCCCAGGGCCTCGTCGTGCCTGCCGGAGAACTTCTCGAGAGGTTCTCCCACGCCTCCGGACCCGGCGGGCAGGGCGTCAACACCGCCGACTCACGGGTGCAGCTCAGCCTCGACCTCGCCACGACGATCGCCCTCTCAGACGTGCAGCGCGCGCGGGCCCTTCGGGCGCTCGCGACGCGACTGGCCGGCACGGTCCTCACGATCGAGGCGGCGGAGAACCGCTCACAGTTGCGCAACCGGGCTGCTGCGCGCGAACGCCTAGCCGCCCTGCTCCGCGAGGCCGTCGTCCCTCCGGTCGCGCGTCGGGCCACGCGGCCCACCCGCGGCTCGGTGCGGCGGCGCCTGCAGAGCAAGAGCGCGCGCTCGCAGATCAAGCAGAACCGGGCGCGGCCGCGGCCGGAGTGACGCAGGCCGGAGCCGGACGTTCGTCTCGGTGCCCGTAGCCCATCACGAGGACGATCGATGAGGTGCGGACCTAGGGCGCCCGTCGGTGGCGCCGTCGTCCGGCAGAGCGGCTGGCCGACGAGCTGAGCCGGGCTCACGGGTGAACGAGGATCTTCACCGCGGTGTCGTTGCGGTTGATGAGCGTGTCGAAGCCCTCGTCGACGAGGTCCGCGAGGTCGATGCGCGCGGTGATGAAGGGCGTGAGGTCGATCTTGCCCTCCCGCACGAGCGCGATCGTCTTCTCGTGGTCGTCGACGTAGGCGATCGTGCCGCGCAGGTCGATCTCCTTGAGCACGATCTTCATCATGTCGACGGTCGCGGGGTGGCCCCAGATGGAGACGTTGACGAGGACCCCGCCGGGCTTGAGGGCGTCGACGAGCGCGTCGAGCACCACGTTGACCGACGAGCACTCGAACGCCACGTCGACCCCACGACCGTCGGTGAGCTCGAGGACGCGCGCCTGGAGGTCCTCCGTCGTCGGGTCGATGACGTGATCGGCCACGCCGCTGTCGAGCGCCTTGGCCTTGCGGGCCTCGCTCAGCTCGGACATGAGCACCGTCACGCCCTTGGCGTGCAGCACGGCGGCCGTGAGCAGGCCGATCGGACCCGCGCCGCCGATGAGCGCGACGTCGCCCGCCTGCGCGCCGGAGCGCACGAACGCGTGATGGCCCACCGACAGCGGTTCGATGAGCGCCGCCTCGTCGAGCGGCATGTCGCCGACCGGGTGCACCCAGCGGCGCTCGACGACGACCTTCTCGCTCAGCCCGCCGCCCCCGCCGGACAGGCCGATGAAGCCCATCGACCGGCAGAGGTGGTACTTGCCCGTCGTGCACATGTCGCAGTCGCCGCACGTGAAGTACGGCTCGACGACGACGCCGTCACCGACCGCGAGGTCCGTGACGCCCTCGCCCAGCGCGGCGACCGTGCCGGAGAACTCGTGACCCATCGTCACGGGAAGCTCCTCACCCGACAGGGGGTGCGGGTGGCCGGGCGAGGGGACGAAGATCGGCCCCTCGAGGTACTCGTGGAGGTCGCTGCCGCAGATGCCGCACCACGCCACATCGATGGCCACCGTGCCGGGCCGCAGCTCCGGCTCAGGGATCTCGTCGATGGTGATGTTCTCACGGCCGTGGAAACGTGCTGCCCTCATCGTGATCATCTCCGTGAATCGGACGCGCCTGTGGTTCGACGCTACGCCTGCGGCGTGGATCCACAACTGGCCGCCGGGCGATGGCCGCGACCTCACCCGGCCTTGCCGGGCATCAGCAGCGGCCCGACCAGACCGCACGGCCCTGCGTCACGTCGTCGACCCGCGCGACAACCGCGCTCGCCGTCTCCTCGACCGCCTCGATGACGACGTTGACGTCCACGCCATGGCTCACGTCGACGAGCGTCGCACCGAGCGCGCCGAGCTCTCGCCGGACGAGGCCCTCGCTCGTGTACGGGACGGCGACGCGGAGGGTCACCGCGCGCAGCAGGGGAACCTTGTCCGCGTTGAGCAGCGCCTGCGCGACCGTGTCCGTGTAGGCGCGGACGAGCCCGCCCGCCCCGAGCTTGACCCCGCCGAAGTAGCGCACGGCCGTCGCGAGCACACCCTCGAGCTCCTGGTGGCGCAGCACGTCGAGCATCGGCCGGCCGGCCGTGCCGCTCGGCTCACCGTCGTCGACCGCCGCCGAGTGGCCGCCCGCCATGAGCGCCCAGCAGACGTGGCGGGCGTCCGGGTGCTCGGCCCACAGCTGCGCGACGCGCTCCTGCGCCTGCTCCCGGCCCGCGACCGGCTCGACGCACCCGAGGAAGCGGCTCTTCTTGACGAGGAGCTCGCTGTGCACGGGAGCGGCGAGTGTGAACGGCATGGGCGTCACACGTTGAAGCGGAACTCCACGACGTCGCCGTCCTGCATGACGTAGTCCTTGCCCTCGATGCGCGCCTTGCCCGCCGCCCGGGCCGCGGCGACCGAGCCGGCCTCGACGAGGTCGTCGAAGCCGATGACCTCGGCCTTGATGAAGCCGCGCTCGAAGTCGGTGTGGATGACGCCTGCGGCCTGCGGGGCGGTCCAGCCCTGGCGGATCGTCCAGGCGCGCGACTCCTTGGGGCCCGCGGTGAGATAGCTCTGCAGGCCGAGGGTGTGGAAGCCGACGCGGGCGAGCTGGTCGAGGCCTGCCTCGGCCTGACCGCTGTCCTCGAGCATCTCCTTGGCCTCGTCGGGCTCGAGCTCGACGAGCTCGGACTCGAACTTCGCGTCGAGGAAGATCGCGTCGGCCGGGGCGACGAGGGCGCGGAGCTCGGCCTGCATCGCCTCGTCGGCGAGGCCCGCGTCGTCGGTGTTGAAGACGTAGATGAACGGCTTGGCCGTCATGAGCTGGAGGGTGCGCAGCTCGTCGAGGTCGAGCTTCTCCGCGGCGGCGGCGCTGTACAGGGTGCGGCCGGAGTCGAGGATCTGCTGGGCCTTCTGCGCGGCGGCGAGCAGCGCGGCGTCGCCCTTCTTGATCCGCACCTCCTTCTCCAGGCGCGGGATCGTCTTCTCGAGCGTCTGGAGGTCAGCGAGGATGAGCTCGGTGCTGATGGTCTCGATGTCATCCTTGGGCGAGACCTTGCCGTCGACGTGCACGACGTCCGGGTCCGCGAACGCGCGCGTCACCTGGCAGATCGCGTCGGCCTCACGGATCGTCGCGAGGAACTTGTTGCCCAGTCCCTCCCCCTCGCTCGCGCCGCGCACGATGCCGGCGATGTCGACGAAGGACACCGTCGCCGGCAGGATGCGCTCCGAGCCGAAGATCCCCGCAAGGACCTCCAGGCGCGGATCCGGCAGCGGCACGACGCCGATGTTCGGCTCGATCGTCGCGAACGGATAGTTCGCTGCGAGCACCTGGGCGCGCGTGAGTGCGTTGAAGAGGGTCGACTTGCCGACGTTGGGGAGTCCGGCGATCCCGATGGTGAGGGCCACGGGGGTCGAGTCTACGGGGGTCGGGCGGGTTCGACGGGCCCAGGCAGCGGCCCATGTCAGAGGTTGGTGCCAGGCTGCCGCCATGAACGCTGGACTCGCCCTGCTGCTCATCCTCGGCGCGCTGCTCATCGGCGGCACCGTGGGGTTCCTCGTCGCCTCTGCCCGGGGCGCCGCTGACGTCGAGCGCGCACGGCTCGACGCCGCACGTGCGACGACGCTGCTCGAGGCCGAGCGCGCCGGGACGGCGGAGCGGTTCGAGGCGCTCGCCGCGCAGGCACTGGCCGTCAACAGCGAGCAGTTCCTCGTGCTCGCTGACCAGCGGCTCGCGGCCACAACCCAGACGCACGCCACCGAGCTCGCACGTCGCGAGGAGGCCGTGCGCGGACTCGTCGCGCCGCTCACCCGCACCCTCGACGAGGTCCGGGCCCAGGTGAGCGAGGCCGAACGCCAGCGGGCGACCGGCGCCGCCGCCCTCAACGAGCAGGTCCGCGCCATGCGCGAGACCTCCGAGGGCCTGCGGTCCGAGACCGGGCGGCTCGTCACCGCCCTCCGCGCCTCCCAGGTGCGAGGCCGGTGGGGCGAGGTCCAGCTGCGGCGCGTCGTCGAGGCCGCGGGCATGCTCAACCGGGTTGACTTCGTCGAGCAGCCAACCGTCGCGACCGACGACGGCCTGCTGCGCCCCGACATGGTCGTCCATCTCGCCGGCGGCAAGAAGGTCGTCGTCGACGCCAAGGTCGCATTCCTCGGCTACCTCGAGGCCGTCGAGGCGGAGGACGCCGCGGTGCGGGCGGAGCGGCTCTCGGCGCACGCGCGCCACGTGCGCACCCACGTCGACCAGCTCGCGAGCAAGGAGTATTGGAAGCAGTTCACCCCGAGCCCGGAGCTCGTCGTCATGTTCGTCCCCGCGGAGTCCTTCCTGTCGGCGGCGCTCGAGGCAGACCCGACGCTGCTCGAGCACGCGTTCGACCGCGACGTCGTCCTCGCGACGCCGTCGACGCTGCTCGCGCTGCTGCGGACCGTCGCGTACGCGTGGCGGCAGGACGCCCTCGCGTCGAACGCCCAGCAGGTGCTCGACCTCGGCAAAGAGCTCCACGGCAGGCTCGCGACGATGGGTGAGCACCTCGCGCGGCTCGGGCGCTCGCTCGACGGCGCCGCCCAGGCCTACAACAAGACCATCGGATCGCTCGAGACTCGCGTCCTCGTCACCGCCCGCCGGTTCGCGGACCTCGACGTCGTCACGACGCCGCTGGACGCGCCCCCCGCCGTCGACCCACGGCTCTCGACGGTGAGCGCACCGGAGCTCATCGCGTCCGCCTCCGAGCACGTCGTCGCCCTGCCCGAGCGCGGAGCCGGGAACGCCTAGGGCCCGTAGCATCGCCCCATGACGACGTCGACGTGGCTCGAGATCCTCGGCTGGACAGGTTCGGCCGTCCTCGTGGTGTCTCTCCTGCAGTCCAGGGTTCTGCTGCTCCGCGCGATCAACCTCGCGGGCAGCGTCCTGCTCGTCGCCTACAACTTCGCCCTGTCGGTCTGGCCCATGGTCGGTCTCAACACGGTGCTGGCCGCCATCAACGTCGTCTTCCTCGTCCGCATGACGCGCACCAAGGACGCCGAGCGCAGCTACGAGATCCTCGAAGTCCCCCACAACGACGTCGTCATGCGGCGGTTCCTCCACAACCACGACGCGGACATCCGGAGGTTCAACCCGCACCTGGACCCGGCAGCGCTCGTCGACGCAGCACCGGACAACGCGCGGCACACGCTGCTCATCATGCGCACCGACGAGGTCGTCGGGGTGCTCGTCATCCGGCCCGAACCGGGCATGGTCGGGGTCGTCGAGCTCGACTACGTGACGATCGCCTACCGGGACCTCCACCCAGGGCAGTTCCTGTTCCGGGAGTCGACCATGCTCGTCGAGAGCGGCTTCCGGCACATCCGCATCCCCGAGGGCATCGTCTCGCCGTACTACGGCCGGATCGGGTTCCGCGAGGGCGAGGACGGGTGGACGCTCGACCTCGAGCCGTGAACCGAGGCGAGACTCGTCACACCCGGACCCGATTCCGGTCGGCTTTATCAGGATTAGTCCGATTTCCCCGGACGACGCGCGCGGAAACGGGGCACAAGACTCGGGTCGCGCCTTAAGGCACGCCCTCGACCGGCCGATATTCCTGGAGTAAAGCCACCTCGGTCCAGGAGGACGGATGAGAACGCGCCTCGTCCACGCATGCGCAGCCGCAGCTCTGCTCGCCACGGTCGCTGCAGCGCCGGCTCACGCAGCCGCCCCGGCCTCCGCAGGCCTCACCGAACGCGCCCGCACCGCCGCGACGTCGACCGTCGACTCCCTCGGCCTGCTGCGCAAGCTGCGCGTGACCAAGAAGGCCCCCTCGACGTCCGGGTACTCCGCGAAGAAGTTCGCCCACTGGACAGACGCGGACAAGGACTCCTGCGACACGCGGGCCGAGGTCCTCAAGAGCGAGTCCCGCACCCGAGCGGCCGTGAGCAAGGGCTGCACGGTGACGAAGGGCGCCTGGCGGTCGGCGTACGACGGCAAAATCCTCCGCACCGCAGCGTCCGTGCGCATCGACCACCTCGTCGGCCTCAAGGAGGCATGGCGGTCCGGGGCCAAGACCTGGACCTCCGCGACGCGACGCGCCTTCGCCAACGACCTCGCCTACTCCGCGACCCTCGTGCCGACCTCGAAGGCCGCCAAGAAGGCCAAGGGCCACAAGGACCCCGCGTCGTGGCTGCCGTCGGGCAAGAAGAACCGCTGCGCGTACGCGGCAGGCTGGACCGCCGTGAAGTACCGGTGGAACCTGTCGGTCGACGCCAAGGAGAAGAAGAAGCTCGCCGCCGTTCTCACGGGGTGCTCCGCGGCCCAGCGCGCCGTCCCGGCCCCCACGAAGGCGTCGGTGAAGAAGGCCACGACGACGTCGACGCAAGCGCGCACCTTCGAGAAGTACCTCACGTCCTACGTCAACGCGGAGCGCACTGAGCGCGGCCTCAAGGCCCTCAAGCGGTGGTCGAAGATCGACAAGGTCGCCAAGTCCTGGTCGAAGAAGCAGGCAGCATCCGGCAAGATGCGCCACAACCCCCGCTACACCGACCAGATCGACGACGTGAAGCGGTGGCGAAACGTCGGCGAGAACGTGGCGTGGAGCTCAAGCACGGCCCGATCGGCGACCGAGCTGAAGAAGCTCGCACGCCGCACGGTCGAGGGATGGATGAACTCGCCTGGGCACCGCAAGAACATCCTCAGCACGAAGTTCACGCACGTCGGGACCGGGTCGTGGG
>JAFABT010000035.1 GCA_023425905.1 Actinomycetes bacterium
GGGTCGGCGTCGGCTCCGGCGCGAACGGCAGCTCCGGGACAAAGCTGTAGTGGTGGACCTCGCCGTCGTGGCGGAGCTCTGCGCTGCGGGCGACGAGCTGCCCCTCCGTGAGCGTCTTTCCGGGGCCGGTCAGCACGTGCGAGAAGGGCGCGAGGATCGACCCGCTCGTCTCGCTGCCGTTGATCTGGACGGCGTGCGTGCCGCTGGCCCCCGCGACGGGCACGATGTTCCACAGGATGTACGGCGCGAACACGTTGTTGCTCGAGTCGATGCTGTGGGCGATTCCGGGGAGTCGGATCTTCGCGCCGTTCGTCACCGTGAGATTGACGACGAGCGGCGTGTCGGCCGCCGGACGCACCGTCCCGCTGAACTGCAGGTTGAACTGCGCGTCGAGGTTGCTCATCCGGGCCGGGTCGAGCGGCAGGACGTTGACCTTCCCCTGCTCAAGGGTGACCGCGACCTGGTTGGTGTAGTCACCGGAACCAGCGGGCGCAGGCAGTTCGACGAAGGTTCCTGCCGCGAGGTCCAGTCCCGCGAGGCGACGCGAGGCGTCCTCGAGCGCACCCTCGTCGATCGCGTGCCGGTAGGCGACGCCTCCGTCGACAGCTGAGGACGCAGCCTGGGGGATCGCGCCGGGGACGATGAGGACGTCGTTCGCGCCCCCGTCGGTCTCGGGCGAGCGTGTGCTGACCCACACGCTCGACCCGTTGAAGGTGCTCACGTACTGCTGAGGGCTCGTCGACAATGCACCGAGACGAACCTGACCCAGCCTGCCCGCAACGCCCGCGTGCCCGCTCGAGTTGACCTCCATCGCGCTCCGCGAGAGGTCGGACCGGAATGCGCCCTCACTCACGACGCGCACCGGCGTGCCGTCGGCCAGCGTCGGCGGAAGGTAGTTCTCCGAGCCAGCGGCCTTGTGGACGATCGGGTACTTGCTCGACCGTCCGACCCAGAAGTCACCACCGACCGCGAGGGACCCCTCGATCTCATGGTTGGAGAGCTCGACGTCGTCGAACACGACGACGGTGAAGCCACCGGCTCCGAGGAGCGGGTTGACGTCGGACGGCGCTGCAGAGGCACTCGATGCCATGGTCGCGCCAGCCGCGGCGGCACCGAGTGCGACCGCGAGCGTCGTCGCGCTCGCGACGAGCGCTCGAGACCGCGAGGGACGTGGCTGTCGGTCGGTCCGGACGCGAATGAATGACACGGGCTTCCTCACTGGTCGTCGAACGTGCGGGGTGGCATCACGCTCTCGTCGCACGTCACCCAGATCCGGAGCAGTGGGTTCCGGAGGGCGTCGGTGCAGTTCGCGCCATCGTAGGGAGACATCCGACGATTCAACCGAGGGGAAAGCACCCACGAATAGGGGTGAAATCTGCGACTATCACCGAGCATTATCGGACTATTCCACCAAAAGGGACGCGCGTGAATCGCGCGGGTGCACGTGTCGGGCACACTGACAGGACGAGGTCGGCCAGCAGATCAGCCGAGGGTGTCCAGGTCGACCACGTCGACACCGTGCGCCTTGAGCGCTGCCGCTCCCCCGTCGCGCGCCGTGAGCACGACGATCCCCTCGGACGTGAGCGCGACCGAGTGCTCCCAGTGCGCCGCACGTGAGCCGTCCTCCGTGACGACCGTCCACTCGTCGTCGAGCACGCGCGTGCTCCGCTCACCGCGGACGAGCATGGGCTCGACCGCGAGGCACATGCCGGGCTTGAGCCGTGGCCCCCGTTCGCGCGTGCGGTAGTTCAGCACCTCGGGCGGCTGGTGCATCGCCGTGCCGATCCCGTGCCCGACGTACTCCTGGATCACGCCGTACCGGAGGCCGCCATTCGCTCCGCGCGCGAGCGCCGCGTCCGCGACGTCCTCGACGGCTTCTCCGACCCCTCCCAGCCGGTCGCCCCGGGCGAGCGCAGCGATGCCCGCCCACATGGCGGCCTCGGTGGTCTCGACGAGCTCGACGTCGAGGGCGTCGGCCTCGGGGAGAACGAGCGAGAAGGCCGAGTCGCCGTGCCAGCCGTCGACGATGGCGCCGCAGTCCACCGAGACGACGTCGCCCGGCTCGAGCACCCGCGGACCCGGGATGCCGTGGACGATCTCGTCGTTCACGGAGACGCAGAGCGTCGCAGGGTACCCGTGGTACCCGAGGAAAGACGGCGTCGCGCCAGCAGCACGAATGACATCGGCGGCGATCGCATCAGCATCCGCCGTCGTCATCCCAGGTGCGAGAGCCGCACGCACTGCGTCGAGCGCGTCGGCGACGACGAGCCCCGCGCGCCGCATGACGCGCATCTGCTCGATCGACTTGAGCTCGATCCGCTCCCTGCCGAACATCGTGCCCCGATCAGACGGGCGTCGAGCTGTTCGTAGCACCGATGGCGGCAAGGATCCGGTCGGTGACGTCCTCGACCGCGCCGATGCCGTCAACCTGCACGAGGAGGCCACGGTCGGCGTACTGCGAGGACACGGGGGCCGTCTGCTCCGCATAGACGTCGAGGCGACGCCGAATGACGTCCTCGGTGTCATCGACGCGACCCTCGATCGCTGCGCGCCCCAGCAGACGCTCGGTGACGACCTCCGGGTCGGCCGTGATCTCGAGCGCGACGTCGAGCGGGGTGCCCAGTTCGACGAGGATCGCCTCGAGCTCTGCCACTTGGGCGACGTTCCGCGGGTACCCGTCGAGCAGGAAGCCCCCGCGGACGTCGTCCTGCGCGAGCCGGTCGCGCACCATCGCGTTCGTGATCTCGTCCGGGACGAGCTCACCGCGGTCGGAGTACTCCTGCGCCTTGCGACCGAGCTCCGTGCCGCCCTTGATGTTCGCGCGGAAGATGTCGCCGGTCGAGATGGCGGGGACGGCCAGGTGCTCGCTGATACGGACCGCCTGCGTGCCCTTACCTGCTCCGGGCGGGCCGAGGAGGACGAGTCGCTTGCTCACCGCAGGAACCCTTCGTAGTGCCGCTGCTCGAGCTGGCTCTGGATCTGCTTGACCGTCTCGAGCCCGACGCCCACGACGATGATGATCGACGTGCCGCCGAAGGGCACGTTGCCCGTCGTCCCCATGAAGATGAAGGCGAGCGTCGGCAGCAGCGCGACGAGCGCGAGGTAGATCGACCCCGGGGTCGTGATGCGCGTGATGATGTAGTCGAGGTACTCGGCAGTCGGACGGCCGGCGCGGATCCCGGGGATGAAGCCGCCGTACTTCTTCATGTTGTCCGCGATCTCGTCCGGGTTGAACGTGATCGCCGTGTAGAAGAAGGCGAAGAAGATGATCATGACGACGAACAGCGCCAGGTGCAGCGGGCTCTCCTGCGACGCGAGCCACTTGTTGACCCAGAGGACCCAGGCGGCCTCCTGGTCGGAGAACTGGGCGAGCAGCTGCGGCACAGCGAGGATCGACGACGCGAAGATCACCGGGATGACGTTCGCCATGTTGATCTTGATCGGGATGTACGTCGACGTGCCGCCGTACATGCGGCGACCGACCATGCGCTTGGCGTACTGCACCGGGATGCGACGCTGCGCCTGCTCGACGTAGACGACGATCCCGACGACCGCGACGACGACGAGCAGCGTGACGATGAACTTCGTCAGACCGTCCGTGCCACCGGCGATGGAGAAGAGCATGGGGGGGAAGCTTGCGGCGATCGACGTGAAGATGAGCAGCGACATGCCGTTGCCGATGCCCCGCTCCGTGATCATCTCGCCGAGCCACATGATGAGGCCGGTGCCGGCGGTCATCGTGAGGATCATGAGCGCGATCGTGCCGACGTTGTCCTCCGGGATCACCGGAACGTTGCAGCCGGGGAACAGACCACCCGAGCGCGCGATCGTGATGACCGTGGCGGACTGCATGACGGCGAGCGCCATCGTGAGGTAACGCGTGTACTGCGTGAGCTTCGCCGTGCCGGTCTGGCCCTCCTTGTGGAGCGCCTCGAAGCGGGGGATGACGGCCCGGAGCAGCTGGACGATGATGCTCGCGGTGATGTACGGCATGATGCCGAGCGCGAACACCGACAGCTGCAGCAGCGCGCCGCCGCTGAACAGGTTGATGAGCGACAGCACGTCGTTGTCGCCCTGCGTGGCGATGCAGACCTGGACGTTGGGGTAGGACACGCCCGGCGTCGGGATCGCGGAACCGATGCGGAAGACGACCATCACGCCGAGCGTGAACAGCAGCTTCTTTCGCAGGTCCGGCGTCCGGAAGGCCTGTCCGAATGCGCTGAGCACGTATCCTCCTGCTCGCCCGTAGGCGGGGTTAGGAAGGGTCTCGACGACCCCCCTGTCATGGTCACGGTGCGCAACGGCACCTCGGAGACCTTAGCCGATCAACAGCCACGAACAAGAACGGGGCCTGGGCCGAGTGACCCAGGCCCCGTTCCGGTGCGCGTGTGCTCAGTCCTGCGGGACCGAGCCGCCGGCGGCGAGGATCTTGTCCTTCGCCGACGACGAGAGTGCGTCGACCTGGACGTTGAGCTTGACGCTCACGTCACCGGTGCCGAGCACCTTGACGAGCTGGCCCTTGCGGACGGCGCCCTTGGCGACGAGGTCGTCGACCGTGACGTCACCACCCGACGGGTACAGCTCGGAGAGGCGGTCGAGGTTGACGACCTGGTACTCCGTGCGGAAGGGGTTCTTGAAGCCGCGGAGCTTGGGAAGCCGCATGTGCAGCGGCATCTGGCCACCCTCGAACCGAGCGGGCACCTGGTAGCGGGCCTTCGTGCCCTTGGTGCCACGACCGGCGGTCTTGCCCTTCGATGCCTCACCACGACCGACTCGCGTCTTCGGGGTCTTGGCGCCCGGGGCGGGACGCAGGTGGTGCACCTTGAGGGTGCCACCAGCGCCGACCTCGGCGTCCGCCTTCGAGGCAGCCTGAGCGGCCTTCTTGGCAGGTGCCTTCTTCGCGGCCGTCTCCTTGGCGGGAGCAGCCTTCTTGGCGGCCGCCTCCTTGGCGGGGGCGGCCTTCTTCGTGGCCTTCTCCGAGGCGGGCGCGTCGGCAGCGGCGGTCTTCTTCGCCGTCGCCTTCTTCGCCGTGCCCTCGGTGGCCTTCTTGGCCGGGGCCTTCTTCGCAGCGGCCTTCTTGGGCGCCTCGTCGGTGCCCTCGGCCGTCACCTTGTTCTCAGCCATCACTCCACCTCTTCGACCACGACGAGATGCGCCACGGTGTTCACCATGCCGCGAATCTCCGGGCGGTCCTCCTTGACGACGACGTCGCCGATCCGCTTCAGACCGAGGGTCCGCAGCGTGTCGCGCTGGTTCTGCTTCCCGCCGATCTCGGACTTGACCTGCTTGACCTTGAGACGAGCCATCAGGCGCTCACCTCCGCGGTCTTGGCGGCCTGGCCCGCGGCCTGGGCGCGCAGGAGCGCTGCGGGGGCGACGTGCTCGAGCGGCAGGCCACGGCGCGCGGCCACGGCCTCCGGACGCTCGAGACCCTGGAGCGCGGCCACCGTCGCGTGGACGATGTTGATCGCGTTCGAGGATCCGAGCGACTTGCTCAGGACGTCGTGGATACCCGCGCACTCGAGGACAGCACGCACCGGTCCACCGGCGATGACACCGGTACCGGGGACGGCCGGGCGCAGGAAGACCACGCCGGCTGCTGCCTCACCCGTGATGGGGTGCGGGATGGTGCCCTGGATGCGGGGGACGCTGAAGAAGTTCTTCTTCGCCTCCTCGACACCCTTGGCGATCGCCGCGGGCACCTCCTTGGCCTTGCCGTAGCCGACGCCGACGGTTCCGTTGCCATCGCCGACCACGACGAGCGCGGTGAAGCTGAAGCGACGGCCGCCCTTGACGACCTTGGAGACGCGGTTGATCGTGACGACGCGCTCGAGGAACGCGTTCTTGTCGGCGGCGGGGGGGCCCGGTTTGGGGCCCGCGCCCCCCCCCCC
>JAFABT010000047.1 GCA_023425905.1 Actinomycetes bacterium
GGGGGGGCGGTGCGCCGCGCGGCGCACGGTCCACCGGCAGCGTGACGTCCACCGCCTCGTCCACGAGGATCCGCGACGCCGCCTCGGCCTCGAGCACCTCGGTGCGTGCGGCGATCGCTGCCGAGAGCCTGCCGCGGGCCTGCCCGAGGACGCGCCCGGCGGTCGCCTTGTCCGCGGGGTCGAGGCGGCCGATCGCCCTGTTGGCGAGCGAGAGCGGCGCACGCTCGCCGGCGTGCTCGAGGCGTGCCGCCTTGAGGGAGGGCAGGTCGGAGGCCGCCTCGATCGCGGCGAGCGCCGCCTCGAGCGCGGCGTGGACCCCGGTCTCGTCGAGCGGGTGCAGGGCGGGTGGCGCGTCGTACGAGGGCGTGGACATCGGGGCCTTTCATGACTGCGGGGTGCAGGGTCGACCGACGAGCGAGTCTAGTGCCCCGCCCGGCGCTGGCTCACGGGGTTTCGGGGCTCAGCGCTGTGCCCGCGCGGACGCGAACACGCACACGGCGGCGGCCGTCGCGAGGTTGAGCGACTCGGCACGGCCGCGCAGCGGGACGCGCACCACGTGGTCTGCGAGTGCGCGATCGGCGTCGGGCAGACCCCAGGCCTCGTTGCCGAACACCCATGCCGTGGGCCGCGTCAGGTCGGGGACGCCCGGAGCCGGGGCGTCGACCGCGTCGAGCAGGGCGTCGAGGTCATGCTCGCCGGCCCCGTCCGCAGCCAGTACGAGGAGGCCCTGCCCTCGCAGCGCGGTCGTCACGTCGCTCAGGTCGACCCCGGTGACGACCGGGAGATGGAACAGCGACCCCGCGGTGGACCGCACCACCTTCGGGTTGTGCACGTCGACGCTGGGTGCGGCGAGGACGACCGCGTCGGCCCCTGCTGCGTCGGCGGCCCGGATGACGGTCCCCGCGTTCCCCGGGTCCCGCACCTGCGCGAGAACGGCGACGAGCCGGGGGGAGGCCGCGAGGACGTCGTCGAGCGTGCGAGCGTGCGCGCGGACGACCGCGACGACGCCCTGCGCGTCGGGCGACATCGCCTCGAGCACCTCGACGGTGCCCGTCCGGGTGCGCACGCCCCGGTCGCGCGCGGAGCGCCAGATCTCGGGGTGACGCTCCGCGGCGCTCTCGGTGAGGTAGAGGTCGACGACGTCGGCCTCGGCGACCGCCTCGCGGGCCGCCTGCGGGCCCTCTGCGAGGAAGAGCCCGTGCCGCAGACGTGCCGGACGCCCGGACAGCGCCCGCACCGACCGCACCCGCTCAGCGCGGGGGTTGGTCAGCTCGGGCACGGTCCGGGCGTCCGGGGTGCTGCTGTGCGTCTGCAGAGTGCGTCCGACCGAGGTCAGGCGGCAGCCGACGGCGCGTTGACGTCGTCCGGCAGAGCGGCCTTGGCGACGGCGACGAGCGCGTTGAACGCGGTGACGTCGTTGACGGCGAGGTCCGCGAGCACGCGACGGTCGACCTCGACACCAGCGGCCTTGAGGCCCTGGATGAGGCGGTTGTACGTGAGGCCCTGCGCACGCGAGGCCGCGTTGATGCGCTGGATCCACAGCTTGCGGAAGTCTCCCTTGCGCGCCTTGCGGTCACGGTAGGAGTAGACGAGGGAGTGGGTGACCTGCTCCTTCGCCTTGCGGTAGAGACGGGACCGCTGACCGCGGTAGCCGCTCGCGCGCTCGAGGGTAGAACGACGCTTCTTCTGGGCGTTGACCGCCCGCTTCACGCGTGCCACGTGATGCTCCTTGCTTGGTCCGGGCTCACAGGTGGGGCAGACGGCGCATGCGCGCCGCAGACCTCACTTGCCGAGCAGCTTCTTGATCTTGGGGGCGTCGGCCGGGGAGACGACCTGGTCATTGGCCAGGCGCCGCGTGAGGCGGCTCGACTTGCGCTCGAAAAGGTGGCGGGCGCCGGCCTGCTCGCGCATGACCTTGCCGCTACCGGTGAGCCGGAAGCGCTTCTTAGCACCGGAGTGCGTCTTGTTCTTCGGCACTGCCGTTCTCTCCTCTAGTCATCATCACCCGAAGGTCCGGGTGACGTCTGGGCCGAACGCCGCTGGCGCTCGGCACGTGCGGGGTGTCAGGCGTCCTTGGCGGACGCCCGGGTGGCGGGCTTCTTCGCGGGCGCCGGCCTCGGGGCCGCCACCTTCTTCACGGGGACCGGCTTGGGGGTCGCCGTGGGCTTGGGGGCAGCCTTGGGGGCGGCGGTCTGCTCGGCGACGGCCGGTGCCTCGTCGGCGACGGGCGCCTCGTCCGCTGCGGCGGGTGCCTGGTCGGGAGCCGACGTCGGGGTCTGCTCGGTTGCCGTCTCGGGCGCCGGGGTCTCGACCGCAGGCGTGGCGGCCGGCGTGCTCGTCGCAGCCGTGGCGACCTCGTCGGCCGGGGCCTCCGTGGCTGCTGCGGCCTTCGACGCGGCCTTGGCCTGGTTCTCGGCAAGGGCAGCCTCGCGCTGAGCGGCGCGACGGGCCTCGCTCTTCTGGTCGGCCTTCTTCTTGACCGGGCCGAGCACCATGATCATGTTGCGCCCGTCCTGCTTGGGCTGGGACTCCACGAAGCCGAGCTCGGCGACGTCGGCCGCGAGGCGCTGGAGCAGGCGCATGCCCATCTCCGGACGCGACTGCTCGCGACCGCGGAACATGATCATGACCTTGACCTTGTCGCCCGCGGTGAGGAAGCGCTCGACGTGGCCCTTCTTGGTCCCGTAGTCGTGCGGGTCGATCTTCAGACGGAACCTGATCTCCTTGAGGATCGTGTTCGTCTGGTTACGGCGCGCCTCGCGCGCCTTCATGTCGGCCTCGTACTTGAACTTGCCGAAGTCCATGAGCTTGCACACGGGCGGACGGGCGTCAGGCGCGACCTCGACGAGGTCGAGATCTGCCTCCTGGGCCAGGCGCAGTGCGTCTTCCACGCGGACGATCCCGACCTGCTCGCCGTTGGGTCCGACGAGACGGACCTCCGGGACACGGATCCGATCGTTGATGCGGGGCTCGCTGATGGTAGGGCTCCTCGTTGCTCGTGGTCGCGACCCCCCGGCAACAGAGAAGGCCTCCGCGTCGGTTCGCCTGCGGGGGCCTCACGATTCAGCACGAGCGCACGAGGCACGCATGCACGCGGTTCCCAGGCTCACGCCACAGCACCGCCGAACCGGACCTGGCCCCAGTCGCCGTGGTGGCGGGAGGAACTCAGGTGGGAGAAGACTCCGCTTGCGCGTCCGCGACCGACCAGAGGTCGGTGTGCACGCCCCCTTGGCACGAGCCGACCGAGGCCTGCCTGCACACACGTGAGCGCCCGTCGCGGACGGGTCAGAGGTGACATTACCAGGACGCTGGCCCAGGGGTCTATCGGGGCGGGCGCTCTCACGCGTGAGCCTGCTCACCGCGCTCGCCGCGCTCACCGCGCTCGCCGCACGGGTGAGTCAGTTCGCAGCGGGCCCCGCAACGATGGATCAGTTCCTTAAAACGATGGATCAGTTCCTTAACTTGAATGATTCCAGTCTAGATGGCATACTCGCCCCATGATCACTCCCCCCGGCGCGACCTCGGCATCGAGCCCTGCGCTCGGCGAGCCGGGAGCCGCTTCGGAGGCGCTGCGAGCAGCCGGGCTTCGCGTCACCCCCCTGCGGCTCGCAGTCGTCGCGGCGCTCGATGCCTCACCTCATGCGGATACCGACACCGTGCGAAGCGCGGTGACGGAGCACCTCGGCACCGCGAGCGTGCAGGCGGTCTATGACGCCCTCGCAGCCCTCACCAACGCTGGCCTCGTCCGACGCATCGAGCCCGACGGGTCGCCCGCCCGGTTCGAGCTTCGGGTCGGGGACAACCACCACCACGTCGTGTGCCGCACGTGCGGCGCGCTCGCCGACGTCGACTGCGCGGTCGGTCATGCCCCATGCCTCGCCCCGTCGCACGACCACGGCTTCGCGATCGAGCGGGCTGAGGTCCTCTACTGGGGGACCTGCCCGAGCTGCGCTGCCGCCGCCTGACCCAGACCTCGCGAGACCGGGCGCCCCCGCGTGCCACGTCTCGCCACCTCTACGCCGGCCCGGACCCCCGGATCGGCGATCCATCCCCGAAGGACAGGACTCACGATGACGACCCCCTCCGTCCCCCACACGACGAGCCAGACCGGCTCCCCGATCCCGAGCGACACCCACTCGCTCACCACGGGTCCCGACGGGATCACGGCCCTGCACGACCGCTTTCTCGTCGAGAAGCTCGCATCCTTCAACCGCGAGCGCGTGCCGGAGCGCAACCCGCACGCCAAGGGTGGCGGAGCCTTCGGCCGCTTCGTCGTCACCGAGGACGTCTCCGCCTACACGAAGGCCGCGGTGTTCCAGCCCGGCGCGGAGTCCGAGACGCTGCTGAGGTTCTCGTCGGTCGCGGGTGAGCAGGGCTCCCCCGACACCTGGCGCGACGTCCGAGGCTTCGCGCTGCGCTTCTACACGACCGAGGGCAACTACGACATCGTCGGCAACAACACCCCCGTGTTCTTCATCCGTGACGCGATCAAGTTCCCCGACTTCATCCACTCCCAGAAGCGCCTGGGCGCTTCGGGCCTGCGCGATGCAGACATGCAGTGGGACTTCTGGACGCTCTCTCCTGAGTCTGCCCACCAGGTGACGTACCTCATGGGTGACCGCGGCCTGCCCCGTTCGTGGCGTCACCTCAACGGTTACGGCTCCCACACCTTCTCCTGGTCGAACGCCCAGGGAGAGCAGTTCTGGGTGAAGTACCACTTCAAGTCCCGCCAGGGCGTCGAGGCGATGAGCCCGCAGGAGGCCGAGCAGCTCGCTGGTTCCGACGCCGACTACTACCGCCGCGACCTCTTCGAGGCGATCGAACGCGGGGACAACCCGGTGTGGGACGCCTACGTGCAGGTCATGCCGTACGAGGAGGGCAAGACCTACCGGTTCAACCCCTTCGACATCACCAAGACCTGGTCGCACGCCGACTACCCCCTCCTCAAGGTCGGCGAGCTCACGCTCGACCGCAACCCGCAGAACTTCTTCAACGACGTCGAGCAGGCCGCGTTCTCGCCCTCGAACCTCGTCCCGGGCATCGGCATCTCGCCCGACAAGATGCTCATGGGGCGGGTCTTCGCCTACCCGGACGCCCAGCGGTACCGCATCGGGGCGAACTACAACCAGCTCCCCGTCAACCAGCCGCACGCGGCCGAGGTCCGCAACTACCAGCACGAGGGTCAGATGCGCTACGTCGCCAACGACGCCTCGACGCCGACCTACGCACCCAACTCCTTCGGAGCCCCCGCGGCCGACGAGGTCCGGGCCGGCGAGGTCGGCTGGGAGACCGACGGCGCGCTCGTCCGTGCCGCCCAGACCCTGCGCTCGGAGGACTCCGACTTCGGCCAGGCCGGCACGCTCTACCGGGAGGTCTTCGACGACGCGGCACGGGCGCGCTTCCTCGACACGCTCACCGGTCAGGGCCGGTCCATCACGATCGCGCCCATCCGCGAGCGCTTCTTCTGGTACTGGGGCCAGGTCGACGCCGAGCTCGGTGAGACGCTGCGTCGCACCGTCACCGCGGGCGCAGAGAGCGGCACCGCCGCCGTCGAGCCGATCGGCATCGGCGAGGACCACTGAGGCCTGGCGCGACGCGCCGACCGCCTGGGCGACGGACCTGCACCCGCGACGGGGTGCAGGTCCGTCACCGTCTGGTCCACCGAGTCGGAGGCGAGCAGCGTCGGCGGGCGGCCGTCCGGGGACGCCAATCGCCCGAGGTCGCTCCCGTCAGGCCTGCGCGCGCACCCGCAGTTCGAGCGAGTCGACACGCGCCGCGACGACCGCGTCGCGGGCGAGGGCCGCGTTGACCCGCGCGAGGACAGCGTCGAGCCCCGCACGGTCGAGGCCCGCGTCGATCGCGAGACGGAGCGCGACCTCGGCGCGCTCCCCTGGGACCGCGTCGACCGATCGGACCTCGGCGATCCCCGCGAGCGAGAACCGGACCGAGCTCTGCACCGCGGGGTCGACCTGCGCGGCTCCGTCGACCTCGACGACGGCGGGGCGCCACGCCTCCTGACGCGCGAGCGCCCACGTCGCCGTGCGAGGGACGACGACCGTGACCGGCCCCCCGGGGTCGACGACGAGCAGTTCCCAGCCCTCCTGGACGGCCGAGAGGGCAGCGCGCACCGCCGTGCTCGGCACGGGACGGGCGGCGGGATCCCACCGCGCCATCGACGCGGTCGAGCTGAAGACTGGCAGCACCGTCCGGCCGTCCGGCCCCTCGAGCGCGACGATGCCGGCCGAGGCCTCCTTGTCGATCGTGAACCCGTCGACCGTGCGGCCCTCGGCGTCGAGCTGTGCGAGGACCGGCACGAGCACACGCGCGTCGGCGAGCGCCTCGACGACCGCGGCGAGCGCTGCCGGCGAACGCTCGTCAGCCACCTGGGCGAGGGCCGCACCGAGCGCGGGCGGCGTCGATCCGTCGTCCCCGGCGAACGGGGAGGACGGCGGGAGCTCCTTGCCGCGCACCGTCAGCGACGACCCGCGACGTCGAGCGCCTCGGGCAGGGTGAACGCCTTCGCGTAGAGCGCCTTGCCGATGATCGCCCCCTCGAGGCCAGCCGGGACGAGCGCACGCAGCGCCTCGAGGTCAGCAAGACCCGAGATGCCGCCCGAGGCGACGACCGGGGCGTCGGTGCGCGCGCACACCTCGGCGAGCAGTTCAATGTTCGGACCGCGAAGGGTGCCGTCCTTCGTCACGTCGGTGACGACGTACCGCGCGCACCCGGCGGCGTCGAGGCGGCCGAGAACCTCCCAGAGGTCGCCGCCCTCCTGGGTCCAGCCACGCGCCGCAAGCGTTGTGCCGCGCACGTCGAGGCCGACCGCGATCTGCTCACCATGGCTCCCGATGACCCGTGCGGTCCACTCGGGGTTCTCGATCGCCGCGGTGCCGAGGTTGACGCGGGTCGCTCCCGTGACGAGAGCACGCTCGAGGGACTCGTCGTCACGGATGCCGCCGGTGAGCTCGACCTTGACGCCCAGCCTGGTGAGCTCCGCGGTGACCTCTGCGAGCAGGGGCGCGTTCGATCCCCGCCCGAAGGCCGCATCGAGGTCGACGAGGTGGACCCACTCCGCTCCCCCGGCGTGCCAGTCGAGCGCGGCGGCAAGCGGCGTGCCGTAGCTCGTCTCCGAGCCCGCCTCGCCCTGGACGAGGCGGACCGCCTGACCGTCGACGACGTCGATCGCGGGGAGGAGTTCGAGACGATCGGTACTCATGGCGGCGGAGCCTCTCTGGTGCGGCGCCGGCAGGTGCCGGCTCACGACGGACGGACGGGCACCCGGCGCGAGCCGGAGCCGTGGGCTCAGAGCTGGCCGAGCCACCTGCGCAGGAGCTCGGCTCCCGCGTCTCCGGACTTCTCCGGGTGGAACTGCGTGGCCGACAACGGCCCGTTCTCGACCGCGGCGACGAACCTGCCGCCGTGGTCGGCCCAGGTCACGAGCGGCGGGGTGAACCGTGAGGCGTCGACCTCGTCGGCGAGCGGGAAGGACCGCGCCGCGTACGAGTGCACGAAGTAGAAACGCTCGTCGCCGAGTCCGTCGAAAAGGACCGAGCCCGCCGGCGCGTCGACGGTCGCCCACCCCATGTGCGGGACGACCTCCGCCTCGAGCCGGTCGACGACCCCGGGCCACTCGTCGAGGCCGTCGGTGCGCACCCCGTGCTCGTCGCCGTGCGCGAAGAGCACCTGCATGCCGACGCAGATGCCGAGGACCGGACGCCCGCCGGCAAGACGGCGACCGATCACCTGACCGCCCCGGACGCGTTCAAGACCGGCCATCACCGATGCGAACGCACCGACGCCCGGTACGAGCAGCCCGTCAGCCGCGAGGGCCTCGTCGGGGTCCGCGCTGAGGGCGACGTCCGCGCCGACGCGCTCGAGAGCACGGACGGCCGAGCGGACGTTGCCGAATCCATAGTCGAGGACGACGACGCGGGGCTTGCTGGTCACGCGTCCAGGTTACCGGCACGGCGCCTGCGGCCCCGTCGCCGTCCACCGGCGGTCTGCGTCACGGTCGCCGTGCGGGTCACCGCCGCCGAGCGCCCCGCGCGGCGCGCGCGAGCATCCTCGCCGCCTTCCACCGCCCGAGACCGGCCGAGCTCACGAAGCCGGGGGCGTCGGACGGAGCGATCTCACCCACCATGATGTCTTCGAGCACCGCAGGCGCCTCGTCGAGGACGAGGCCCGGCGGCAGGTCGCCCTGCGCCACGCCGTCGAGCCAGCGCGTCGCGGTGACCTGCCCCGCGGACCTGGCCAACGCGACGACCGGGATGCCCTTGATCATCTGCGAGATCGCCCCAGCAGCCCGCGCGAGACCGTCCGCCGACGCGTCCCGCACGACGGCGACCGCGCCTACGTCGGTCGGCAGCGCGTCGACGTCGACCCGGGCGAGTGCGCACGCCGCCGCGAGCGGCTCGGGGCCGTCGAGCTGGGTGAGGATGAGCGCAAGGTCGTCGGACGACGACCCGGGGACAGCACCGCTCACAGCGCGCCCTTCGTGCTGGGCACTCCCTCGACGCGCGCGTCGGGCGCGACGGCGGCGCGCAGCGCACGTGCGAGCGCCTTGAACTGGGCCTCGACGATGTGGTGCGGGTCGCGCCCGCCCAGGACGCGCATGTGGATGCAGATGCCCGCGTGGTGCGCGATCGACTCGAGCACGTGACGCGTGAGCGAGCCCGTGAAGTGGCCGCCGATGAGGTGGTACTCCTGACCGGCCGGCTCGCCGCTGTGGACAAGGTACGGGCGCCCGGACACGTCGACGACGGCCTGGGCGAGCGCCTCGTCGAGCGGCACGAGCGCGTCACCGAACCGCGCGATGCCGGCCTTGTCGCCGAGAGCGATGCGCAGGGCCTCGCCGAAGGCGATCGCGGTGTCCTCAACCGTGTGGTGGGCGTCGATGTGGACGTCGCCCGTCGCCCGGACGGTGAGGTCGATGAGCGAGTGCTTGCCGAGCGCGGTGAGCATGTGGTCGTAGAACGGCACGCTCGTGGAGATGTCCGTCCGCCCCGTCCCGTCGAGGTCGATCTCGACGACGACGCTCGACTCGCTCGTCGTCCGCTCGATCCGGGCCGTGCGCGTGCCCGTGTTCGTCGTGCTCACAGTCCTGCCACCTCCACCAGGGCGTCCTTGAACGCCGTCATCTCGGTCGGGCTCCCGACGGAGACCCGCAGCCACCCCTCCGGACCGACCTCCCGGATGAGCACGCCACGGTCAAGCATCCCCTGCCACACGGCCCGTCGGTCGCGGAACCTGCCGAAGAGCACGAAGTTCGCGTCGGAGTCGGCGACGTCGAGCCCGTGTCCGCGCAGCCACACGACGAGCGCGTCGCGTTCCGCGCGCAGCGAGCCGACCTGCGCCATGAGCTCCGCCGAGTGCGCGAGGGCAGCACGCGCGACCGCCTGGGTGACGGCGGAGAGGTGGTACGGCAGCCGGACGACGCGGAGCGCGTCGACGAGCGCCGTGCTCGCCGCGAGGTAGCCGAGTCGCGCGCCGGCGAGACCGAAGGCCTTCGACATCGTCCGGCTCACGGCGAGGTGCGGGTGCGACTCGAGCAGCGTGAGCGCGGAGGGGGTCCCGGCGCGCCTGAACTCGCCGTAGGCCTCGTCGACGACGACGACGCAGCCGCCAGGCACGCGCGCGGCCGCCACGAGGACCTCCCGGACGACGCTGAGCGGAAGCGCCGTGCCCGTGGGGTTGTTCGGGCTCGCGAGGAGGACGACGGACGGCGAGTGCTGCTCGATCGTCGCCGCGGCGACCGTGGGATCGAGGGAGAAGTCCTCCTCACGGCGTCCCGCGACCCACTGCGTGAAGGTGTCGCGCGCGTACTCGGGGTACATCGAGTACGTCGGGGCGAACGAGACGACCGTGCGGCCCGGTCCCCCGAAGGCCTGGAGCAGGTGGAGCATGACCTCGTTCGACCCGTTCGCCGCCCACAGCTGTTCCGGGGCGAGCCGGACGCCGGACTCGACCGCGAGGTACTCGGCGAGGTCCGCCCGCAAGGGGAGGAAGTCGCGATCCGGGTAGCGGTTGAGGCCGCGGGTGGCCTCGGCGACGGCCGCCGCGACGTCGCCGACGACGGCCTCGCTCGGCGGGTACGGGTTCTCGTTGACGTTGAGCAGCACGGGGACGTCGAGCTGGGGCGCGCCGTAGGGCACCTCGTCGGCGAGCTCGGGACGCAGCGGGAGCGCGGGTCGCGCGGTCTGGGGACTCACGCGAGCGATTCTAGGTGCGGGGCGGCGCGGCACGCCGACACCGTCCGGCGCCAGGACCTCCGGCTGCCCGAGCGGCGCGCTCACGCGCGATCATGGAGAGCGACGAGCGCAGGAGGACGGCTGTGACGCAGGTTCCGGTGTACTACTACTCCTCGACGTCGGGGATGGTCCGTCAGTTCGCCGAGCAGCTCGACCGACCCGTCTTCGACCTCGGGGACCGCGCCGTGCGGACGAGCGTGCCGCCCGGCCCCTGGGTGCTGCTCACCCCCTCGTACAAGACGGGCAACGCGTCGAACGACACGGTGCCCGAGCCCGTGCGGAGGTTCCTCGAGGACCCGACGACGCGACGACGCCTCGTCGGCGTCATGGGGTCGGGCAACCGCAACTTCGCCGCGCACTACCAGGCGGCCGCGAGGCAGGTCGCGCGCGCGTCGGGCCGGCCGATGCTCCTCGAGTTCGAGCTGCAGGGCACGCCCTGGGACGTCGCGGAGGCCAAGGAGCTGCTCGCCCGGCTCGACGCCGGCGTCGCCGCGGACCGGCCCGTCTGACGCCGCCCCCCGCGGTGCGGGTCTCCGGCGGCGCGGGTCCCCGGCGGCGCGGGCTCGGTCACCAGCGAGCGGTGACGGCCTCGCCGTGCGCGGGAAGGTCCTCGTCGACCGCGAAGGCGACGATGCGGTCAGAGAGCACGCGCAGCGCAGCCTCGTCGTACTCGATGACCTGGACCGCCTTGAGGAAGCTGTGGACACCGAGCCCCGAGGCGAAGTGCGCGCAGCCTCCCGTCGGCAGGACGTGGTTGGACCCCGCCATGTAGTCACCGAGCGAGACCGGCGAGTACGGGCCGACGAAGATCGCCCCCGCGCTCCGGACCCGCTCCGCGACCGCTGCGGCGTCGGCCGTCTGGATCTCGAGGTGCTCCGCCCCGTAGGCGTCGACGACGGCGACGCCCTGCTCGAGGTCGTCGACGAGGACGAGCGCGGACTGCGGTCCGCCGAGCGCCTCTGCGACCCGCGCCGCGTGCTTGGTCGCCGCCACCATCGCGGGCAGGAGGTCCTCGACCTGCTCGACGAGGGCGAGCGAGTCCGTGACGAGCACCGAGCCCGACGTCGGCCCGTGCTCGGCCTGGCTGATGAGGTCCGCGGCGACGTGACGCGGGTGGGCGCCAGCGTCCGCGAGCACGGCGATCTCCGTCGGGCCGGCCTCGGAGTCGATGCCGACGACGCCTCGCACGAGGCGCTTGGCCGCCGTCACGTAGATGTTCCCGGGCCCGGTGATGACGTCGACCGGCTCGCACAGGTCCGGCACGCCATAGGCGAGCATCGCGATCGACTGGGCGCCGCCGACCGCGTACACC